>DASPIR010000012.1 GCA_035628995.1 Clostridia bacterium
TGCTATATGTGCTTATATATACGAATAACCAAAGATACTTTAACATATAAAGGTAATTGATAAAAAATCCAATGCATAATCATTCAACCCGAAGAAAAATCTTATTTTTTATAGCCGTTTTTCAGCGGTTTCCCTGGCACCTATTATCTCATAATTAACTATATTTCTATTCTTCGTAACAAATAACAGGTGTTCCATCTTCTATATTGTTAAAAATCTTTTTAGCCAAATACATTGGGACATTTACGCATCCATGGGTTCCGTTTCTCTTATAGATATTTCCGCCAAAAGAATATCTCCAGCTAGCATCATGTATTCCTATATTCCCATTAAAAGGCATCCAATAGGTTACTTCAGCTTCATAATTCGGTCCTCTTAGAGTCGATCCTGTTTGTTTATAATTAAGCATATAGACCCCAACCTTAGTAGCGTTTCCTCTGTTGGGATTGCCTGTTACTATGGGGCCTTGCGTTATAAGCATCCCATCTTTATAAAACCATAAATACTGCCTTGTTATATTGATTTCTACATAAGTATTGCCTATATCATTTTCGCCCCTAGATAAAGCCTTTTGAACATATATAGGTTCTTTTTCAAGCACTTCGCCGCGTTTTATATTTTCTAATAGTGCTTGTGTTTCAGCAGCACAATTCATTTTCCACCCGTAAAAACCGCCCTTAACTTCTACCGTTTTATTTGTAGATGTTTTAATTTTTCTTGCTGCACCAGCTGTATCATACTTTTTGCTCAATTCCTGCACATAGTGCTTAACTGCTTTTTCGTCTGTTACTACTTCCAAATCTTCATCAACACTAAGCCATTGATTTATAGTATTTTGATCCAATATTTCTTTTTCACTTCTAAGTATATAAGTGATTTTTGTTGATACATACTTATTTAATAAATTTTTAGTTACAAGAGTTTTATCAGAACTTAATGTGTACTTCGGATTTTCGTAGCAACGGCTTTTATTCAAATCCAATTTTGTTTGTCCTTTTAACACACTCATTTTTATAGCTTCATATAACCTATCTTTATGAATCTTATTCCCATATACCTCTCCAATCGCTTCATAATAGCCATTTGCATACTTAAAGCTTACATTTTGGGGTTCTATAATATCTTTGTTTAAACAATTTAATTCACTTATTCTATTTTCCAAATTCTCTTTATTATAAACAAACAGATCTTTTACATAATATCTTTGTTCCTTTAATAATGAACTTAGCCATTTAAACGAACTTTGCATTTTATCAATTTTATAAATACTGTTTTTTCTATTGTATTGCATTCCTATTTCTTGTCCTATGATTTCTTCTATTTCTCCATTTCTTTCTATTAACTGTAATCTATAATCCTTAACATAACTTATAAATATATCATCTACTCCGTCATGGGCTTTTAGTGGGACATCTACTCCATTTACTACTGTATTAAAAAAGAAATGATTCACAAAGTATAATGAAATAAGTAAATATATCAGTATTATTGAAGCTGTTAAAATTATTGCATTTTCAACAAACCCGCTTTTAAAAAGCTTTTTTGTATTAATATCCTTCATACCGATTTAAGTCCTTTACCCAAAATACAATCTATTTAAACATAATAACTAATTTATACTATGTTTGTGCTTTTGGTTTTAAGACTTAGAAATAAAGGTGCCAGGCGCCGAACTTTAGAACTTTTTTGATTACCCCACCTTGTAAGTTCTTTATTCGACATCTGGTACCTAATCATTTGTGTTATAGTTAATTACAAAAGGCTAAGGAGATGATATGCCTTGACAAAAAAAGCAGCGCTGCTGGTTGTTGATATGCAAAGTATCATCCTGCGCTGTGCTTGAGTATTTCATATAGATGACCGTGCTGATTGTCAAAATGTTTTTTTGTACCTTAAATTTGCATAATTTATAAGTGCCAGGGAAAGCTCCGAAAAACTCCATATCAAAAAAATAAAACTAACGATTCGAAAATACAAGACTCAAAAATTCGTTCTATGGGACTTATTTATATCAGGTAATGATTTACCATTCCCAATAAACGTGATATTTTCAAACATTGCGAGTTTTTCGGAGGTTTCCCTGGCACCTATTTATGAAATAGTAGACCCCTGGCTATAAGCAATTGTAGAGAGTTCCATTCCATTCAAAATGTTAACAGCCCAGAAGCATTGATATATCACGCTTCTGGGCTGTTTTCGCATTTACTTGTGGTACGGTTTTGCGTAACAGCAGTAAATGCCAAACTAGGATGTATCTATTGCATCTTAAGTATATTTACTCAGTGTAGATCGTATTAGTATTTATACTGATACTGTTTGTTGCTGCGTTCCACTCCACACCAAAGTTCATCGCCTTTCCAAAATCGCGAAGCTTGAAGTAATTGTTTCCGCCTATTGTATATGCGGTAAACTGAATTTCCTTACCGTTTAAATATATCTTAGAGCTAGTTTGAACTGCTTCCTTAGCTGCAGCACCTGAACCTGCCTTTAATTCTCCCCCTATCGGGGTATATGACATCCCCGTTGTCAGCTTTATTGCATTGTTTACTCCATCCCAGGCTACAGCAAACTGCTTTTTTGTTCCGTTGACTGCGTAGGCAAGATCCCGAAGTTTAAAATAGTTGCTTCCGTTTATTGTATACGCTTCAAATGATGTTGCTTCACCATTGACCAAAACTTTTGAATTGTTCGGTATAACTGTAGGTTTTGGTTCTGAGATCTTCTGTGGGTATGAAATTATACCCCAAACCTCACCCATACGAACCCATGCTACACCATCACTAAAACTATAAACGCCATCATAGATGTAAGGAATCACAACTTTACCCGTTTTATCTATAAAACCGGTTTTACCGTCTTTAAGTACTGCTGCCAGGCCTTCTTTAAAATCATATCCATAATCATACATGCAAAGAGCTATGACTTTACCCGTTTTATCTATATAACCAGTTTTCCGATCTATTTCTACGCGTGCTATACCTTCTCTAAAACTATTAACAGCATCATAGCTAATAGGAATAACGACTTTGCCTGTTTTGTCGATATAACCCTTCATACCGTCTTTTACTACTTCTATCAAGCCTTCTCCAGAGAGATTTGCACCATCATAAATGAATGGAACCACAACTTTACCCGTTTTATCTAGAAGACCAGTTTTACCGTCTTTTTTCACACGCACTAAGCCTTCGCTAAAACTAAAGACCTCATCATAAATTATAGGTATAACAACTTTGCCTGTTTTATCTATAGAACCATATTTATTGTTGTCTTTAACCATTGCCAAACCTTCAGTAAAGGAACCTGCCTCTTCATAATCAAGTGGTATAACAACTTTACCTGTTTTATTTATATACCCCCACTTACCGCCGCTCCAACCCCTTTTACCTTTTTCAAACACCTTTGCTAAATCTTCACTAAAGAAACTTGCATCATCATAATCAAATGGTATGATTACTCTGCCTGTCTTATCGATGTAACCCCATTTACCGTCTTTTTTAACCTGTGATAACCCTGAGAGAGATAAAACCGGTTTACCATTTGAAGTATATGTTGCTTTATCTACATCATCAAAAATAAAAGGTATAACAACTTGACCTATTTTGTTTATATAACCCCATTTGTTGTCATTTTTAACCCTTGCCAAACCTTCAACAAAATCACAGCCACCATCATAAATGAATGGAATCGCCATTTTGCCTGATTTATCTATATAACCTACATTATAGTCTTTTTTTACTAACGCTAAGCCTTCACTAAAATTTCCTGCTTCATTAAAAACTGTAGGTATGATAACTTTACCTGTTTTGTCGATATAACCCATCTTGCCGTCTTTTTCTATCAGAGCCAAACCCTCACTAAATATCCCTGTTCCCGAAGGCTGATAGTTATCTCCTAACCAAATAACGTTGTTCTCGTCCAAAGCAAATACATTCATATTCATTGCTAAAACTATCATTACCACTGCCATCAATATGGATGTGCTTCTTCTTAATAATTTTTTCATAAGCCTTATCTCTCCTTAATTAAATATTTAATATCAATATAGATCATTTATACAACAATTTATATACAATCATATGGGAAATTATATTAAGCTTTTAACATGAACAATAAGAATTATTTGCTAACTACTTACTTGTATATTTTACCACTATAGGCTTACACTAACAAGCATTTTAAGCTTAAGGGCCAGGCACGTCCCTAACTATGCACTTGAAATCATATTGCTAAATTAAACCTTCGCATTTACTTATGGTACGGTTCACTCTTAATAATCCTAAATCCCCTATACACCTGCTCCAGCAGTATCACTCGCATAAGCTGGTGTGGGAAGGTCATGGGGGAGAAGGAAAGCTTGTAGTCTGCACGCTTCAGTACTTCATCGCTTAGGCCCAGGGAACCACCTATTGCAAAGGCAATATTGCTTCTGCCCTTTATGCCCAGGTCATTGATGAAGTTCGCCAGACCTTCGGAAGACAGCTGTTTGCCCTGTATGGCAAGGGCTATTACGTAGGTGTCTTCCTTTACATATCTTAGTATGCCTTGTCCTTCTTTTTGAATGATAATAAGCTCCTGGGCGGGGCTTAGGTTCTCGGGAGCCTTCTCGTCGGTTACTTCTACTATTTCTAGTTTGCAATATTTTGAAAGCCGTGTTGAGTATTCCTCCACGGCTTCCTTGAAATATCTTTCTTTAAGTTTTCCAACTGTTATAATCGTTATGTTCATTACCTGTATTCCTCCGGCATCTCTGCAAGTTTTATATCTACAGAGTATTCCGTGCTATTCTTTATGTATCTTATTGTGATGGTATCACCGGGGTTTAAGCTGTAAAGTATGCTTTTGAACTTTACAAGGGTGTTCACTTCTTCACCATTGATATGGGTTATAACATCCCCTACCTTGAGTCCTGCCTCAGCTGCAGGAGTGCGCTCATTGACGTTGTATACATATATCCCCTTCTGTATCTCTATGTCTGTGGCGTAATAGCCAAGCATTTCGCTGTCCAGTGGGGTGATTCCCATATATGTAGCTACGAACTTACCATCTCTTATCAGCTTTTGGGTTATCGGCTTCGTAATATTTATCGGTATTGCAAAACCCAAACCCTCTGCCGATGCTTTTATTGTGTTTATCCCTATTATCTGTCCTCTGCCGTTTATCAAGGGTCCGCCGCTGTTTCCGGGGTTGATGGCGGCATCTGTCTGTATCAGGTCCTCCATTACGGAGCCCTCCTCAACCATTATGCTCCTGTTGAGCCCGGATACTATGCCTTGGGTGACAGTTCTTTCAAAACGCATACCCAGAGGATTTCCTATTGCAATAGTGGTCTCGCCTACTATAAGTGCATCAGAGTCTCCAAGCTCTGCAGCCGGCAAATCTGTTGCATCTACCTTGACAACTGCCAAATCTAGCAGAGTGTCCTTCCACAGCACCTTTCCGTCAAGCTCTCTTCCATCCTTAAAAAACACTGTAAGCTCTTCAGGATGTTCACCTACTACATGGGCATTGGTAAGTATGTATCCGTTTGGGTTTATTATAACTCCCGACCCTACACCTTCGTAGGACCGCTTCCCATAGAAAAGATCCCTCTCTACCGTTACAGTACTGATCCTTACTACTGTAGGTGTAACCTTTTGTGCTACTGCTGCCGCTACATTCAAATTCTCAGAAGGTGTTATTACCATCTGCTGACCTACCTGAGCATTGCCGCCCTGCTGTATAGGTGCCAGTCTATTATCCAAATATGAGGGCACTATTGCTGCGACAATAACTCCACCAATTACGGCACCAACAAGTGCAGTAGCAAAACATGAAAGTCCCGATGGTCTTTTATAGCTTCTGTGCGGGTCTTGCTCTTTGACCAAAGGCACATCTATAGTTTCAATAATGTTTTGTGCTGTGCTGTTGCTTTGTTCTGCTTCCCGAACTTCCTGTATTTCCTGATCAGCCTCTTCTTGCTGCTCTTTTGTCTTGTCATCATAATTGTCCAAAAACATCATCCTCCATAGGTAAAATGATTATATACAGATTATTCCCTCTGACATTAGCATATCCACCTAATGGTTACAAATGCATTAATCTTTATTCTGTTCAATATAATAGCACCGGCTAACGGAGCTCCTTGGTGCAAGCTCCAGCTTAATATCCTGGTTAACCTTTACTTTTTTCTCTTCCAGTATACTCTTTACTGTCTCATAGGCAAGCTCAGGAAAATTGTTTTCCTTGCTCAAATGACCTAACAGCACTTCGCGTACTCCAGTCTGCAGCAGCTCATATACTGCATTCCCTGCTGCTTCGTTTGAAAGATGGCCTTCATCGCTTAATATTCTTCTCTTTAAAAAATAAGGATATCTTCCTGCCTTAAGCATTTCTACATCATGGTTGGCTTCCAGCATAACCATATCTGAGCCGCTGATATTCTCTCTTACTGTATCGCTGAAATAACCTAGGTCAGTGGCTATGCTTATCTTTCTGCTGCCTTCATAGAAGCAGTAGCCTACAGGGTCTGCCGCATCATGGGGAATACTGAAGGTTTTAATGTCAATTCCTGCAATCTCCAGCTCTTCTCCTACTGCAATATGTCTGATATTCTCAGGCTTTACTGCTCCTATTAAAGAGGCCATGCTGTCCCATGTATTTATGTTGGCATAAATAGGAATTCCGAGCTTCCTTGATATTATACCGACGCTCTTTATATGGTCTGAATGCTCATGGGTGACCACTACGGCTTTTATCGCGCTGGTGCATACTCCTATGTTTTTTAAATTGTTCAGTATTTCCTTACCGCTTACACCACAGTCCACCAGCACTCCACTGTCATCGTTGCCTACATAAACACAATTGCCGCTGCTCCCGCTCGAAAGCGAGCATAGTCTTATCCCCATTTTTCCTCCAACGCAGATTGCACCTGATGCCAACTAGCGCTCCACTCTCGTGATATCTGCTCCTACGCTTTTTAATTTATCTACGAGGTTCTCATAGCCTCTATCTATATGTCTTAAATTACTTATCTCTGTCTCGCCTTCAGCTGCCAATCCTGCTATGACCATTGCCGCTCCTGCCCTCAGGTCTGTCGCACAAACTGGAGATCCCGAAAGCTTATGTATTCCCTCGATGATGGCAACGCGACCTTCAACCTTGATATTCGCGCCCATCCTTTTTAGCTCATCCACATGCTTGAACCTGCCCTCCCATATACTCTCAGTGATAATTCCCGTACCTTCAGCTATGGAAAGCAATACGCTCATAGGCTGCTGCAAGTCAGTAGGAAAGCCTGGATAGGGTATTGTCTTAATGTTGATGGCCTTTGGCCTTGCTACCGTCCTCACTCTTATGGAGTCTTCGTTCTCATCTATTTCTATGCCCATCTCTCTGAGCTTTGCAGATACCGATTCAAGATGTGTCGGGATTACATTCTTTATAAGGACATCTCCCTGAGTAGCAGCTGCTGCAATCATATATGTGCCAGCTTCCATCATGTCAGGTATAATTGCATGCTCACAGCCGCCCAAATGCTCGACTCCCTTTATCTTTATGACATCGGTGCCTGCTCCCTTTATATTAGCCCCCATTGCATTCAATAGGTTGGCTATATCAACTATGTATGGCTCCTTGGCCGCATTCTCGATTGTAGTAATGCCTGTGGCCTTGCATGCCGCCAGTATTATGTTTATAGTTGCACCTACACTTACCACGTCCATATATATCTGTGCGCCTATAAGCTCCGTTGCTCTGGCTTTTATTATCCCATGCTCAATCTTTATCTTAGCGCCCAAAGCCTCAAAGCCCTTTATGTGCTGGTCTATAGGCCTTATTCCTATGTCGCAGCCTCCCGGAAATGGTACTTCGGCCTTCTTAAACTTGCCAAGAAACGCTCCTATGAAGTAGTAAGATGCTCTCATCTTCTTGGCTATTTCGAAATCTACCTTATAGCCCTTCATACTAGTGCTGTCAATCTCAAGCTCTCCAGGATTACCCACATTCACCTTTGCGCCAACCTGCAGCAAGAGCTCCTTGAGATATTTTACATCATCTATGTCAGGCAGATTCTTTATAAAACATTTCGAATCTGATAATATCGCTGCCGGAATGATTCCTACTGCAGAATTTTTTGCTCCGCTTATGCACAATTCACCGTGAAGCTTTTTATTTCCCTTGATTATCAGTTTTTCTTCCAAAGCATAAACCCCTTTTACTTAGTATTGTAAATAAATAAGTTAAAACCTACTTTAAATCATTGCCTTTATATAGGCTGGCTATAACATTCTAATTATATCATTGTTTTATAAATTTGATAATATAGCAAAAAAAGGCTATTTTCTAGCCTTTTCCACACTTTCTACCTTTTCATTATACGCATTTATATAAATCATATCCTTGTCTGTCGTTATCTTCCATACCGGAAAGGCTGTTCCTTCCACTACTTTGGAAGTATCCACCTGACCACTTGCACCAGTACCGAAATAGTATCCCTGCTGGACCTCCCATACTTCAATGCTCTGAGCCGCAATGTCCGCCTTATACTTCGTCAAGGATAACAAAGCAATTTCCGGTGAAATCACATTTGCTTTCCTGCTCGCCTGCTTTACAGTATCAAACCATGTAATCCTTGCTCTTTGCACACCAGCATCATTTACATAAAATTCCATGACACTATTGTATATAACAGCTCCCTTGAAGGACTGACCATAAACAAACCTTTTATACCCCTCAAGGTCCTCTACCTGCCTGATATCAGCATTATCCTTCAATCCAAGCCTATCTAAAAACTCTTTTATGTGATTGCTGCAAGTCTTCTGGTCAATGGCCGCTGATGGCTTGATGCTGCTGTCTATGAAGACAAGCTCTCTGCTGTCCTTGATACTGATCTCCAAACTATCCCCTGAGAGCTTCACAGTGCTGCCATCTATTGATTCCTTCACCTTTATCTCAGGCAAAAAAATCCTCTTAGCGATATCTTCCTTGTTAAAGAGCTGGTACTTCACAGTTATTGAAGGCATCTCCAACTTTTTGAGCGGAACCTGGCCTTTTACTTTTATATCCCTTTCAGCCAGATAATTGGTGATTTGTTTTACACTTTCATCATCCACATAGCCAATACTGCCAGTGTTTGCCCCAATAATCATATATGCAAGGAAGATGTTAATTGCCAGAAAAACAGTTATCAAGATTGTTTTTGCTTTTGACCAATCCATTCAAAAATCCCTCTCTCATATGTTTTGCACTAAACACTTTAAACTGAATTCAGAATGTGCAAAACATTTTCCTTGATTAAGGCTTCGTCGCCGGAGGGACAAAGCCCATATGTTGCGAAAAGTACATAATCAATAAAACAAAAGCAAATGCTTCTACTGCTTTTGTAAATGATAAATCTTAATCACAACATATATGGGTGTCATAGAATTTATTTATCCAGTATTACCCCTATCTCTGCGTTTATAATATAACGCTGGTTCAATACTGTACCCGTTTCTGTTCTTTTTACTGTAACCTCTGCGACCCATACGGGTATGTAGTTAATATTATCTTTACTATAGTTTTCATAGTAAGCAAGGTACATATCTTTTACTTTAATGATTTTTTCACCACTTTGCACTTCTACTTTTTCGTCAAGGATTATATCCAGCACATCTCTGAATTCCATAACCTGCTTATACTCCAGCTCATCATTAAACTCCCTTACCACCCTTTTATAGCGTCTGACTTCATCGCCGACAATTTCCACTTCTATTGTATCGCTGCTCAAACCTGAATCCAATATTATCGGCAGTCCTTCATAGGTGTACCTGTATCGGATAATATAGCGGTCTCCATTCATGGTCTTTATTATATCAGATATATAGCTGTTTTTCGGAAACTCCATCGGAAACTCCAAATGCTTGCTTACAAAATCCGTACTTATATCAATTGCACTGCTTACATTAATGGGACTGCTTACAGTAGACTGCAAATTATAGTTTACATATTCCAGCATACCATTTGTATATAGCTTTACCACTTGGTCCTCTCTGTCGGTATAGACCAGCGTACCATCAATGTTTTTTATTATGCTTAATGAAGATATTTCATCATTGAAAAAAGCCGCTATACTGTCTGGTATCCCTTCCTTTGCCTCCAGCTCCTTTACACCGGACAAAACCGGCAATCCCTTTTCTCCAATCTTTGTGGGAACTACTGCGTTCTTGCCGTAAAACTTTGACTGGAACCTGTCAAGAAAGAGACATGATACTGTCGGCTGTTTTTCTAGGTTTGAAATTATAAAGTTCAAATTGTTCTGAATCCCGCTTGCACTCAATTCAAAAAGAACATTCTGCGCATTATCCTGCAGATACACCTTGTTTAGGCTCTGGGAGACAATTATCCCATCTATATCCTTCACTCCGATATCAGCAGCGTTGCTGATATTCATTAGCTTATATACTGCCTCTATTTTAAGCGGCATATTAAAAATAAAGCTTACTCCCCTTGTAGCCCTTATTTTGCTCAATTCCTCCTGTGGGAGCTTTTTCACAGCTTCCTTGCTGCTTGTCAGTATGGCTGTTCGAATTATTCTCTTGGTTTCTTTGAATATTCTGTTATATATTTCGTTATTTGCTTCATTGTCATATAGCAGTGTGCTTCTTTTCCCAAAGCTTACTACAAGCTTTGGGGGCTTCAAGAGATCAGACTTGTCATACTCGGCATTAAAATCAGGCTTTATTGATTTATTTCCAGGCATAATAAAAATACCCTCAATGGAAGTGTAAAACCATATTCGGGTAGTCAATATAAAACTCAATATAACTAAAAATAATAAGACTATTGATTTAAATCGTTCACGGTTCAATATAATCACCTATATGATACATTATAGTCGCAGAAAATATTTTATAAGGATTTATTTTACTTTCCGCGATGTATACTAAGGAAACAAAAGTGCGAAATACAATTTCG
This sequence comes from Clostridia bacterium, assembly GCA_035628995.1. NCBI lineage: Bacteria > Bacillati > Bacillota > Clostridia > Clostridia bacterium. The sequence goes on from DASPIR010000012.1 coordinate 10,933, forward strand.
TATTTTGTATTATAGCCGGTTTCATCACAAACTTGTTCTATTTATTTACGTTTACACTGTTTGTTATGTCTTCTACAAATTTGTTGAGAGTATCTCCGTTGACTTCTTCACTAGCCTGCTTCTCCCAGAATCGCTCTACTTCGAATGCCTTCTCAGTTGTGTTTCCCTCTTTGTCTTTTATAAAAAGCACTATTCTGTTTTTCCCAAGGCTTAAAGTCACTGGTTCTGCAAAAATACCGGATGATCCTACAGTAAATTCTTTAGACTGTTGTAAAATCCAGCTTCCTTTCACTCCAGAGCTCTCCAAGGATTTCTTCTTGGCTAAAATGCTCTTTTCGTCTTCTTTTTTAAACCAGTAAAGGTTCATACTAACTTCTGTATCTTCCTTGGCCATAGCAGAAATAACATACTCGCTTTCAAAGGTTTTTGATTCCTCTTTATCTGAAAGCAGCTCAAATACCGGAGCATTATCCCGTTTGTACTCCGCCTCCGATTGAGCGTACACTGACGCTCCTGCTGCAAATACTGCTGTTACAACGATTGCTGAAATCAGCAACTTCCTAAACATGACAATTCCCCCTGTGGTTTTTAATCAAATAATAATTTAATCATATTAATCCTTATTATTATTATACAAGAAATTTATTACAGTATTATTACAGTCTAATTAAGCTTATTTTACATTACGGGAATATATATGAAATGCTTTAAGCAAAACTCCTGTATATAATAGTACTATGCACAAGGGAAATTTATTATCACTTCTGTACCTTTTCCATATTCGCTCTCTATTCTGATTGAGCCTCTATGTGCTTCTACAATATTCTTAGCTATTGAAAGTCCCAACCCGGTGCCTCCCATTGCTCTTGAACGGGCTTTGTCAACCCTATAGAACCTTTCAAACAGTCTTGGAATATCATCCTTGGGGATACCCATGCCTGTATCTGCTATTTTTATCTCTACATTATCCTCAAGCTTGTCTGCGGTCACTTTAATACTGCCATTTTCAGGAGTATATTTTATCGCGTTGCTTATAATATTTATTATTACTTGCTCAATTCTATCCTTGTCGCCGTTTATCTCACACAGCTCACCAAGAGCTTCAAAAGACAAAACCTGGTTTTTCTGCTTGGCTGACATTTCCAGCTTGACAACACAATCACTGACTATATTCAATACATTCTGCTTTTTCATATTCCATTCCATCTTGTCATAATCAAGTTTGGAAAGCTGCAGCAGGTCTTTTACCAGCCTTGTCATTCTATCCGACTCACTGTTTATGACTTGTAGGAAATTTGCTGTGTACTCCGTGTTTTCCAATGCCCCGTCCAGAAGAGTTTCAGTATAGCTCTTGATTGTTGTAAGAGGAGTTCTCAGCTCGTGGGATACATTCGCCACAAACTCCTTGCGCATCTTATCCAGCTTTTCCTGCTCGGTAACATCCTGGAGTACAAGCATAGCACCTTCAGTTTCGTTGTGCTCGTTCATTATAGGCACTGCACTGATTTTTACTATCAGGTTATTGATGCTCAATATATTAAAATTCTTTTCACTATCATTCAGAAGCTCATTGAAGGTCATACCAAGCTTCAGCTCCTGAGCCAAATCATCAAACTTCCTATTGTACAGAGCTTCCTTTTCGATGTTGAATATACTGTAAGCAGCCGGGTTTGCGTGAATTACTGTTCCTGCTGCATTTACTGCTATAATACCATCAGTCATATTGGTCAAAATTGCATCAACCTTATTCTTCTCTCTGTACATTTCATCAATGGTACTCTTAAGCCTTACTGTGAGATAGTTGAACGTTTCAGTCAACTGACCTACCTCATCTCGGGACTTTACAGCAATTATCTGTCCAAAATCTCCTTTAGCAAGCTTCTCTGCCTTAGAGGTTACTTCCTTTATAGGTCCTGTAAAGGTCTTTGCGAGTAGGTTGCCCAAAAGCGCTGTTATGCAGAGAGCCCAAATAGTCGCATTTGTAAGTATGTTCCTGATGCTCTTCACATTCTCTTCAACACTGGACAAATCCGCACTGATATATATTGCGCCTATGACATCATTATTTGAAGAGATTATTGGCACAGCAATACTCTTGTGATATTTGTTGTTGTCATCCACCCACTCTTGTTCTTTTGCTTCGTCTATAGCTTCCTCCACTATCCATAAGCCAAGAAGGTCATATTCGGTTGTACCCCCGTAATTCGGCTGACTGGCTATGAAGTCTCCGTTTTCATATACATATACGGCCCTTACCTGCTTTCCCTGCCCTACAAACCAATTGGATACAACTTCTTGAATGTTAGGCGCTCCCACTGTCTTGTCCTTTAGGTTGTCAGCCAGATAATAACCCCTGGCTATTATAGTCTCTGTCATGCTGCCAATCTGATCTTTCTTAATAGCCTCGGTTATATAAACGCCTACAATAGCCATTGCAAGCCATACCAGCAGAAAGGATATTATTACAAGCTTCCATTGGATGCTTTTAAACATTTAACTAAATCCTCCTGAAGTAATAGCCTACGCCTCTTTTTGTCTGCACGTACTTCGCATTGCTGGGGTCATCCTCTACTTTCTCTCTTAATCGTCTTACTGTTACGTCAACAGTTCTGACATCCCCGTAGTATTCATAGCCCCAGACCTCTTCCAACAGTGTCTCCCTTGAGAATACCTGTTCAGCATGAAGTGCAAGATACTTTAATAACTCAAATTCTCTTAGGGTAAGCTCTAATATAGTATCCCCCTTGCGCACCTCGTACCTGTTAAGGTCAATTACAAGATTTCCGGATTTTACAACTTGACCGCTGCCTTCCATCCCGGAATTCAAGAAGTTTGCCCTTCTTATATTGGCTTTTACTCTCGCCATAAGCTCTCTGACACTGAAGGGCTTTGTCATATAGTCATCTGCCCCCAGCTCCAGCCCAAGCACCTTGTCTACTTCTTCTTCCTTGGCTGTAAGCATTATTATCGGAGTGCTTACATTCTCTCTAAGCTTCTTGCAAACAGTAAAACCATCCATTATTGGAAGCATAATGTCAAGTACTATCAGGTCAGGCTTGTGCTCGTAAGTCATATCCACAGCCTGCTGCCCGTCCTCAGCTACAAAAACTTTGTAGCCTTCCTTTTCGAGGTTGAATTTTATGATGTCTGCTATTGGTCTTTCATCATCTACCACAAGGATTCTTCTATTGTCCATTAAATACACCACCCCAAAATTATTAATATATCTATAACTCTTGAGTTATACAAAATGCGAAAAGAAATGTGTCATACATATTTTACTACTTATGCATCTATTACGCAACTGATCAGGCTGTGGCAGACATTCGTCAAGTCAAGCAATACCATAGACCCAAAGTCCGCATTCTAAATTAAGGACTCTAGTCCTATTAATATAAGGCCTGCTTCTTATACTAATTTTTGTCGAAATAGGTTAGAATTAGGGTATCTCAACAAAATAGTTTTATATCCCCCCGGATATAGGAAACAGATTAGTTTATTTGTTTTCTTTTTTTTATCCTCTCCATGCCGCCGAATCAATATACTTATCCAATTTGACCCGATATATCTTATTGAAAGCAGCATCTAAAGTGTTTCCTTTTTTCAATTCATCAAGCATGTTTATCATCTTTTCCCTTCCTTGGGTCTCAATAAGCTTCCTGACTATATCATAGGACTGCTTGTAGGATTGGGTTTCATCTAGATTCATAAAGCCGTTCCTGAGCTCATTGCTTGAAAAGTACCTCTCATAATTGAAGTCTTCAGCCCATTCTGTTCCATACACAGCATACTCTTCATAAATGGCAAGTCCTTCTGTAAGCCAAAGCTCTACGTTTCCTCCACTTTTATCGTCAATTACCCTGTGAACATATTCATGAAGTATAGGTCCATTCTCTTCAAACTGCTTTGCGGCAATTTGCATTTGGTTCAAATACCCCTTCGGTGACAAAACATGTATTATACCCATATTATAGAGTCCCATGACAGCTTGTCCCCTTACAGATTCCTGATAATCCCACATGCTTTGCTGGTCACTGTATACAAACACTATGGTTTTACTTTTTGGGTAATCATCATAATGTAATCCTTCCACTTTGTAGCTCTTTTCAAATATCCTCCCGATGTCTCTTACTACATCTTCGTCTTTATCTGTATACTTGATTATAAAATTCTCCGTTTCATATATATTAAACTCCGGTGTCAATTCACTGCTCTTTACCTGGGCAAATACCTTGAGAGCCTTATAACCCTGCATTCTTGCCGCTATAAAACCTCTGTCATTTGTGAAAAAAAATAGTACTGAAACTAATGCTAGTACTATTGCGAGCCTCATTATTCTTTTTTTCATATATCTAATTCCTCTCTAACAAGAATCCTTGGGATTCCCGAAACTAAAGACAACTAGATATATTATACTATGAGTTTATGTAAACTTCATTGGTATATTTTGAAACCGAGGTCGCCTTAATGGCAGCCGCTGCAGCCTCCGCAGCTTCCACTGCTGCAGCCTCCTCCACCTTTTCCCGAGCCGCCAGCGTTGCATTTCCCTTCAAAAAGCTGCTGTACTTCCTTGCTTCCGCATTTTGGGCACCTAATATTTTCCCTGTTTGATTGTTTCACGATTTCATCAAATTTCTCGCCGCACTTATTGCATTTAAAATCTATTAAAGCCATATCAAAACCTCCTTTTTTTACAGAACGACGAGGGCGTCGTTCTGTACTGCGGGCGAACACTGTTCGCCCCTACCCCCGCACCTCGAACCTCGAACCTCGCACCATGCCCATCAGGAATACCTTATAGAAATATTTATATAACATTCACCAATTTTTTTCAATAGCATATTATGAAATAAGGCTTTTGCGCAATACATTTTCTATACTGGGGGATAGCTATGAAATCCATCAAGGAACTAATAAAAAGCACTCCTTTTTCTTCATATTTCAAAAAAGTTGATCCGGCAATAAACAGGTTTATTTCTATTAAGAAAGTTAAAACTATACCTGTAATTATAACCTTTAGAAAAACCCTTGAAAAGCAGACCGAGTCCCGATTAAAAAGAATGGGCTTCAAGGTAAAATATCATCTTCCCTTTTTAAACGCCGTCACAGGCAGGATTAATATCAGCAGCTTCGATTCTATTTGTAGTATTATCGAAATCAAAAAAATTTATTTTGACGGCACCGCACGCCTTATGGGCAGTACTGACCACACAGTGAGCGAAAAGGATAAAAGTGAAGCAGCCTCCTTTCATCTAAGTGGGAAAGGCATAACTGCAGCTTTTATTGATTCGGGCATATATCCTCATCCTGATTTTGTAAGGCCACGAAACAGAATCGTAGAATTTAAGGATTATATAAATGAAATTGATGAGCCCTATGATGATAATGGCCATGGCACCGCATGTATAGGGGCGGCTTTTGGAGCCTCAGCGGACGGCAAATTCAAAACAGCAGCTTACAACTCAAATATTGTCTGCGCAAAAACCTTCAACAGCCTTGGGTATGGTTTTTTTTCCGATATACTGACTGCGATGCAATGGATTTTTAGCATTAAGGAAAAACATAATATAAGAGTTGTTGTGCTTCCCTTCGGAGTCTGCAGTTTCCACAAATCCTTTGACATTTTGAGCCTGGCGGCAGAAGCTCTCTGGAAGAATGGCTTATTTGTCTGCACCTGCACCGGAAACCTTGGTCCAAATGAAGTCAGCATAACCTCTCCCGGAATTTGCGGTTCAAGCTTCACAACCGGAGCTTGTGAAACAACCGGACCTTCTCCCAAAGTTGCCCTTTTCAGCGGCTGCGGCCCGGTAGAGGGTAAGTTTGACAAGCCGGATGCCGTAATGCCCGGATATAAAGTAGCTACACTCAATGCAGATATCAACTATATACCCCGGAACAAATCCCATTCCCAGTCAAACCTTCAAAGCCAGCACTATACCGAGGTAAGCGGGACTTCCGTTGCAGCAAGTATGACTGCAGCTGCTGCTGTGCTCCTATGTCAGAAAAAGCCCAATCTCTCCCCAGAAGATCTGAGAGGTGCTCTAAAAAGATTCTGCACTTCAATAAATGAGCTTAAAACCGCCCAAGGGTTAGGAATGATAGACATGAAAAAGCTTGAGGAGTTCGAATGATTCCTCAAGCTTTTTGAGTTACTTCAAATAATTTAATGGATTGGTCACAGCCCCGTTTTTCCGGATTTCAAAGTGCAGGTGGGGTCCGGTACTGTTGCCGCTGTTTCCTACCGCTCCTATTTTCTCACCCTTATAAACCTTCTGTCCGACCTTTACATTATATTTACTAAGATGTCCATAGTAGGACACATAGTTGGCGCCGTGGTCAATCTTTATCAGCTTGCCGTAGCCTCCCTCATAGCCAACCCAGGTAACTACTCCTCCGTCAGAGGCTTTTACAGCAGAACCGTAGGAAGCTGCTATATCTATCCCAGTATGCCTTCTGCCCCATCTCATTCCATATCTTGACGAAATGCTTCCTCTGGCTGGATATGAGAAAGTTCCCGTACCCTTCTTAGGTGGAGGAATCTTAGTTCCTTTTACAATTACTTGCGTCTTGGGTTCTTTAGTGATTTTCTCACTTATAACTGTTCTACCGGTTTCAATGCCATTTACCTTTGTAACATCAGCGACGACTTGCTTTTCGCCATATACGCCTTTAACCTTAATACTGGTCTCATCCTTATATTGTGAATTACTGAACTCAACCTTTTGCTCAAACTCCGCTTTTTCTATCGAAGTGATGGTTTGGATTGTTTTTACACTAATAAGCGGCTTCGGGACAATAAGGTTTATTACTTGGCCTATTTTAACCTTTTCCGGATTGACTTCAGGATTAGCCTTCTGCAAATCTTCAAGGGACATATTGTACCTTTTGGAAATAGACCAGAAGCTCTCACCCGACTCAATCTTATGGGTCCGCATTTCATTTGTCCCTTTTATGATGAAGTTGACTATCTCATCTTTCTCAGATAGTTTTGATGCCTCTATAAATTCATTCTTCAGTTCTACCTTTTCAGCAAAACTGATTTCCTTCATTTTCGATTTGTCTGCCCCGATCAGGCTCTTGTCCTGCACTTCCTTCAGCATGCCCTCGGCTTGTTCCTTTGTCTTAAAAGCTGCTATTACATTGCCGTCCACATATACGCTGCAGGCCTGTACTTGGAATTTGAGATTTTTGCTCAAAGTCTCAATAAGAGCAGTATCCTTAAGAATCTCTTTACCTGATGCTCTCGCCTTCTCAAAAGTTACCTCGCTGGTGAAGCTTATTTCGGAATTTTCACTCTCCTGATATTTCTGCTTCAAGGCTTGTAATGCGCTTTCAACAACCTTCTGGCTTCTGACCTTGCCGATGGTGTTTCCATTCACTTTAACAGTGTATGCACTTCCTGAAAACACAACAAATATTGAGGTGAATACTAGCAATGCAATTATACTGCAGACTATGCCAAATCTCTTTCTATCTACAATCCGCTTTGTAAATTTATATTTATTTGATGAACCAGCACCAAAACTTACAATCTTCTTACGGCAATTTTTAATTAAATCCTTTGCATTTGCAATTCCACGAGAAAGCTTGTTTCTACATAGCGCTACCGCTTCATGTAACTTGCTTCCCTCCATCCATTCGCCTCCTTTAGTTGAGATTAGAACCTATTCAAATATATAGTACATGAGTACTATTTTACAACAAAAATAATCATAGTTCAAATAATTATGTCTACCTCCAAATTCTGACACATAGTATACAACCTCCCATACTTATTAATATTCAAAATTGTTTTTTTTATACCATTTATTTTGTACAAGCAGTTAACCATAAACGACTTATTTTGATAGATAAATTAGCAGTCTTTCATCCTATTTCCCGAGTTTACATGCTTATATTACATTTTTCCGCAATTTAAATTTTAAAGCCATGTGTTATTTTTTTCATATATTGGCAATATTTAAGTTAGTTTATACCATCTATTAGCTCAAAACCTAAGTAAAACAAAGCTGCTTTGAATTATGTAAAGCTAATGGATTAAAAAGATATACTTTCCACATACTTTTGAAAATGTCATTTGTGGTATAATTATGATATGTTGGTACTATTATTAGACATGCTCAAATACTGCCATGTCCCCTACGGGCAAAGCGTTGCCCTAAGGCATAGTTAAGCGGAGCTTACCTAAAAGGACAAGTCAAGGAAAATGTTTTTAACAAAACATATAGGAGTGCATTAATATGAATATATTCAAAATAAAATCAAATAACGAAGACTTGGGGCAAACCCTTGTGGAAAACCTTTTCATAAGCCATTACATGCCTTCTGCTCCAGCAAACCATGTAAAGGTCTACCTTTTGGGACTCAAATATTCCCAAAGCTATGTAAACAATATGCTTTCCAATGAGACTGTCGCAAAGACCCTTGGGATTTCCTGCGACGAGGTTAATGATGCATGGGGATATTGGACGGAGCAGGGTATCGTAAAGCTGTATCCATATACAAACGCAGGGTCTGATGGAGGCTTTACTGTGGAATACCTCAGTATCAAGGAAATTGTATTAAATATAAAGGAAAAGAAAGAAATCTCCGGCAAGTATAGTCCGGAGCGCATTATAGCCGCCAGGGGCAATCAGAGTGTGAGAGAGATGTTTGACTGCTTCCGCAAGCTGTTTGGAAGGGAACTGTCACCCAATGAGCTTTTCGTCTTTCTTGATTGGATGGACGACTACAACTTTCCTTCTGATGTTATTATGCTTCTGGTGGAGGACTGCATATCCAGGGATAAGAAAGACATGCCATACCTTAAGCAGGTTGCAAAGAACTGGTTCGATGCGGGCATTGACTCTTTGGAAAAGGCTGTCCAGTACAATTCACGACATAAGGAAAAGTGGCAAAAATACAGTAAAGTGCGTAGCTTCTTAAGGCTTGGCCGGCAGCCAACCTCAGCAGAGGAAGAAATGCTGCAGAAGTGGTTCTATACCTTTGAATACAGCGATGATATCATACTTAAAGCATGTGAGCTTACCGCAAAGACCTTGAAGCCTTCGTTTTATTATATCGATAAGATATTGACCGAATGGCGTGAGAAGGGCCTTTCTACTATACAAGAGGTTGAAGCATACCAGGTAAAGACTCCGAAGGAAGACAAGAAGACATCAAAGAATCAGAAACCCTCCTTTAATAATTTTACGAATCGTACTTATGATTCAAAAGCCTTAGAGGAAGCATGGCTAAAAAAAAGCAGGGGTGAATTAAGTGAATAATAGCCAAGATATCTTAAAGCAATATGAATTAATACAGAAAAAAAATAAAGAAGAGACAGAACAGCGCAAACTCACCCTTTACAGTAAGCTGCCACGTCTTAAACAAATTGAAGATGAATTGGTAAGAGTAAGTATAGACATAACGCGCGCCATACTTAATGAATCTCAAATTGCTGAAGCTCTTCTAGAACAGCTTAGAAAAAAGCAATTGGATTTAAAAGTAGAGAAAGCTGAAATACTCTCTGCCAATAAGTATCCTATTGACTATTTGGATCCCATATATCTATGTAAAGCGTGCAAGGATACGGGCTTTATCAGCTTTAATAAATGCAAATGCTATAGGCAGAAAGAAATATACTTGAATTATGAACAATCAAATTTAGTATCTACACTCAATAAAGAGAACTTTGAACAGTTCCGTTGGGACTATTATTCCAACGAGCCTGATGAGAGCGGCAGATCCCCTTTAAAAAACATGCAGGAAATATACAGAATGTGTATCGACTTTGTTGAGGGCTTTGATAAGCATGATACAAACTTGTTTTTTATTGGCAGCCCGGGACTTGGAAAGACATTCCTCTGCAACTCCATAGCCAAGGACCTGCTGGATAAGGGAAAAAGTGTTCTTTATAAGACAGTACCCGATTTAATTGATGCAATGAGAAAATATAAGTTTGACTTTGACAATGAAGAAAACAATATGCCTTATTTACATGAGATATATAATTGCGACCTTCTGATAATGGATGATTTGGGTACTGAGCTTTCCACACAGTTCTCCAATCAAGTTATCTACAATATATTGAATAAGCGAATAATCAGCAGCAAGAAGATGGTTATATCCACAAACTTAAGTGTTCCTGATTTTCAAAGCACATATTCCGAAAGGATAGTGTCAAGAATTATTGGTAATTTTGAAGCATGTAAGTTTATGGGGAAAGACATAAGACTTAAAATGAAAGGTATCTAACAGCAGCAAAACTTGTTATTCCAGCTAAATCAAAATTTGCTTGAATAACAAGTTTTGTTTTTTATTATCCTATGATATAGAAATGAAAATAGCTTATATGTAAGGAGGTTCGACCTTGGAAATTAAAAATGTAAATGATAGCATTGTATTTAACGACAAAACCTTTACAAAACGTGTACTTTTTGCAACAAATGATGTGCTGAGCTTTGTGCTTAATATGAAAAGAGGCCACGTACTGCCTGTACATAAGCATGAAAATACTTCTCTGGTTATGATAGTGCTCTCCGGAGGCGGAGAAATACAAATAAACGATGAAGTTGAAAAGCTGACAAAGGGCTCTGTAGTATATGCAAAAGGCGAGGATGACTTCAGCATCCCATCAGTTACAGAGGATATGACTGTTTATGTAACCATAAGCCCCAACCCAACGAATCAATTGTATTCAAAGGAAATAGGTTAGTGCTTAAATCAAAAAAACAAGAACCGCACTTAACTCTCAAAGTTAGTGCGGTTTTATTATCTAAAAAATAAATGGAGCTGGTGATGGGACTCGAACCCGCGACCTGCTGATTACAAGTCAGCTGCTCTACCAATTGAGCTACACCAGCATTAAAAAAATGGCGACCCAGAACGGGCTCGAACCGTCGACCTCCAGCGTGACAGGCTGGCATTCTAACCAACTGAACTACTGGGCCATGTTTTTTTCTCAATCAGCAATATCTATTATATATAAAACCTGGCTGATTGTCAAATGGGTAATTTTGTAGTTTTACACTTTGTTTCCCTTTGTGCTTTGGGGTTTTGCTGTTTTTCCTCCGTAGCCTCCAAGGTACTCCGCAAATGCTACGTACTACATTAAGGAATTTTGGTCTTTTTTTCTCCGCTGCTTCGCGGGCTTAAGTTGCTCCGCATATGCTACGCATCAAACTAAGGAATGTTAGCCTTTGTTCCTCCACTGCGTTACGGAAAAATTGGTGGGGACAATAGGGCTCGAACCTATGACCCTCTGCTTGTAAGGCAGATGCTCTCCCAGCTGAGCTATGCCCCCGTAAATGTGGTGACCCATAGGGGATTCGAACCCCTGTAGCCGCCGTGAAAGGGCGGTGTCTTAACCGCTTGACCAATGGGCCAATTTTAATGGTGACTCACCGGAGGATCGAACTCCGGACACCATGATTAAAAGTCATGTGCTCTACCAACTGAGCTAGTGAGTCAAGATGTGAGCAATTTCTGCGGCTCACATTTATACATTCTACAATGTTACAGTCATTTTGTCAACACACTTTTTATATTTTCAATAATCTTCCAAGAATCACTCTAAAACTCATCTATTACTATTGTCTGATTCCTTTTTGGTCCCACTGAAAGGAGAGATATCTTCGTTCCACACAGCTCTTCTATTCTTTCCAAATATCTTAAGACGCTTGTTGGCAGCTTGTTGTATTCGGTTATTCCGCTTATATCTCCCCAGCCTGCAAACTCTTCATATATCGGCTCACACTTTTCAAGATCCTCCAGGCTTGCAGGGAAATCTCTGATTATATTGCCATCCAGCTTGTAGCTCACGCACATTTTAATAGTAGGAATATCTGAAAGTGTATCCAATTTTGTAACTGCTATACCTGTCAGTCCGCTTATCCTTGCAGCATACCTGACTATTACGGCATCGAACCAACCGCATCTTCTTGGCCTTCCTGTGACTGTACCGAATTCATTGCCTTTGGCTCTTATATGCTCTCCCATCTCATCAGAAAGCTCTGTGGGGAAAGGACCCTTCCCAACTCTAGTTGTATATGCCTTTACCACACCTACGGCCTTGTTTATGAGAGCCGGACCAACGCCCGCACCTATGCAGACTCCTCCGGCAACCGGATGCGAGGAAGTAACGTAAGGATATGTTCCAAAGTCCAGATCCAGCAGTGTACCCTGTGCACCTTCAAAGAGCACGTTTTTATCTGCCTTAATGGCATTATAGACCAGCACTGAAGTATCTACTACGAAAGGTCTGATCTGTTCCGCATAGTCCAAATATTTAGCGAGCATTTCATCATAGGAATATCCGTCAAAATCAAATATCTTTTTGAGATATGCATTCTTGCTCTCAAGATTGCTCTTCAGCTTTTCTGCGAAAACATCCTTTTTCAACAAATCGCATATCCTGATGCCTATTCGCTCCGTTTTATCCATATAGCAAGGGCCTATTCCTTTTTTTGTGGTCCCTATATCATTTATTCCCCTTTTAAGCTCCGAAAGCTCATCAATCTTTTTATGATAGGGGAATATGACATGTGCTCTATCACTGATTCTAAGATTTGAGGTCTTGATACCCCTTTTCTCCAACCCTTTTATTTCTCCCAGAAATGCTTCAGGGTCCAGAACAACTCCATTGCCTATTATGCACTGCTTATCAGGATACAGTATTCCTGATGGAATAAGCTGCAGCTTGTATACCTCATTACCAACTTCTACTGTATGTCCTGCATTATTTCCGCCTTGGTATCTTACAACCACATCAGCCTTTTCTGCAAGGTAATCAGTAAGTTTTCCTTTTCCTTCGTCCCCCCATTGGGCTCCCACTATTACCAACGATGACATATATAACACCTCTTTTAATTATTTTCTCTTGTTTTATTAATGCTTGCTGTATTCTTCTCCAAGCAGCCTAGCAACATACACGCCACTTGCTGATGCTTGAGACAAGGAATGTGTCACTCCTGAGCTGTCGCCTAAAATATATAGTCCTTTTATCGATGTCTCAAGATTATTATCCACTTCTACCTGAGAATTATAGAACTTCACTTCAACACCATACAATAAAGTGTCTTCATTTGCTGTACCGGGAGCAATCTTATCCAAAGCATAGATCATCTCTATTATATCATCCAACTGTCTTTTAGGAATGACAAGACTCAAATCTCCATATGTAGCATTTAAAGTAGGACTCAAAAAACTTTTCTCCATTCTTCTGTCGCTGGACCTACGTCCCTTTACCAGGTCCCCAAAGCGCTGCACCAGCACTCCACCGCCCAACATATTGCTCAGCCTTGCTATGGACTCCCCATACTCATTGCTGTTCTTAAAAGGTTCTGTGAACCTGTTGGAAACAAGCAGTGCAAAATTTGTATTCTCTGTATGGTACTTAGGGTCTGAGTAACTATGACCGTTTACTGTCACAATTCCATTGGTGTTTTCTGTAACAACCTCTCCATGTGGGTTCATACAGAAGGTCCTAACCAAGTCATTGTATTTCTCTGTTCTATATACAATCTTACTTTCATATACCTGGCTTGTTATATGTTCAAATATTGATGCAGGAAGCTCGACACGCACTCCAATGTCAACCCGGTTGCTTTCTGTCTTTATACCTAGCTTCTCACTTATCTTAGATATCCACTTCGAGCCTGAGCGACCTGTGGCAAGAATCAGCCGATGACTGGAGTACTCTTCCTTATCAGTTGCAACAGAGAACACCTCTCCTCGCTTTTCAATATCCACCACTTCAGTATTGAATATTATGTCTATCTTATCCTTAAGATAATCATATAGATTGTTCAGTATAACCCTGTTCCTGTCTGTACCCAAATGCCGCACCTTGGCATCAAGCAGGTGGAGGTCAAACCGTAATGCTTTTGTTCTTAGTTCATTGTTTTCTGTAGAATAAAGCCTGGCTTCAGCACCGCCCATTTTGCAGTTCACTTCGTCCACATAGTACATCAGATCTAAAGCTTCGTCCCTGCCAACATACTTGTAAAGATCCCCGCCAAAGTTATTGGTTATGTTATATTTTCCATCAGACATGCCTCCGGCTCCGCCAAAACCGTTCATAATACTGCATGTTGGGCAGTGTATGCATGACTTGATTTTTATATTATCTATAGGACATACTCTTTTTATGAGCATATTTCCTTTTTCAAGCATAGCGACCTTTATCTCCGGGTTGTATTGCATCAGCTCATATGCAGCAAATATTCCACTTGCACCAGCTCCGACTATTATTACATCATATTTCATATAGACTGTGGCCTCCTTTACTCAGACAATATGTAAAAAACAGTGTTTTCTATAATATGGAACACATTTTTACCCAAATTTCATCCTAACAGAATATGCATTTTAAGTCAATACAACACAGCTTTATTAAATATTTCACTAACTTTCGCAGTGCAATTATCTTCATTATTATATGGAGTTTGTGCAATAAATATGGAGTATGCAAACACTTTTTTGTGTTTGCTGGGCAGAATATGTAAACTGTTGACATTTTTCTCAATATTATTAAAAAAAGAAACAATCGTAAGAATCATAAGTTTCCGAATATTCTGATTCACACTATCCACATTATCCACAGAGATATGCACATATGTTCGATTGGCTGTACAAACCCACTTGTATCAATATTTATACTACTATGTATATTTATTTGGTTAGCTTTATGTTAATCCTTAAAATGCGTTATGCACAGTATCCACAGGTTATGCACAGGTAAAAGCAATGTGCATGTTATCAAAAAACAAGAAGCCTTCTACAAAATACTACGAAAGCTCCGATATAACTACAAAAATTTTAATATTATGTAAATTAACTGTTGGCTATGTATTTCTCTTTATTCACAAACTTTGTGAACTGTCCAAGCCAAACCAGCTCAACGTTTCCTGTAGGACCGTTTCTCTGCTTGGCTATAATAACCTCGCCTATGTTCTTTTTATCAGAGTCAGGATGGTAGTAGTCATCCCTATAAAGGAACATGACCACATCGGCGTCCTGCTCTATGGCTCCGGACTCTCTAAGATCCGAAAGTATCGGTCTGTGGTCTGCTCTCATTTCCGGAGCACGGGAAAGCTGAGAAAGTGCAACTACCGGTACGTTGATTTCCCTGGCAAGCGCCTTTAGTGATCTAGATATTTCAGATATTTCCTGCTGTCTGTTGTCAGAGCTGCTTTTGCCCTGCATCAGCTGAAGATAGTCTATTACTATAAGCCCTAGGTTATGTTCCAGCTTGAGCCTCCTGCATTTTGCCCTCATTTCAGTTATTGATATAGCCGGAGTGTCATCTATGAAAATTGGAGCTTCCGAAAGTGGTCCCATCGATCTTGCAAGCTTTACCCATTCATCCTCATTAATATCACCTGTCCTCAGGCGATGCGCATCAATAAGAGCTTCTGCACAAAGCAGTCTCTGGGTAAGCTGCTCCTTTGACATTTCAAGGCTGAATATTGCAGTTGTAATTTTCTCCCTCACTGCGGCATGCTGGACAATATTCATCATAAAAGAGGATTTGCCCATGGAAGGTCTTGCAGCAATCAGCACCAGATCTGATTTCTGAAGTCCTGAAAGCATACCGTCCAAATCATTGAATCCGGTTGGCACCCCTGTGAGCTTTCCCTTGTTGAGATACAGCTGTTCTATCATGTCGAAATTTACATTCAATATGTTCTTTACATGGGTAAAGCCCTGAGTTGACCTATTTAACGAAATGTTAAATATGCCCTTTTCCGCGCCATCTATTATTTCTCCGATATCCTCCGAGGCCTGATAGCTCTTGGAAATTATCTCATTTGATGATTTAATAAGCCTTCGGAGCAACGACTTGTCCTCGATAATTTTAGCATAATTTTTGACATTATGAGTAGATGGAACAGCATCCATAAGGTTGGTCAGAAAAGTTATTCCTCCGACTGCATCCAGTGTGTTCCTGGTCTTGAGCTTTTCGGTAAGTGTGATGAGATCTACCGGCTCACCTCTGTCATATATATCCACTATCGCTTCAAATATCTCTTTGTGGGCTTCCCTGTAAAAGTCCTCGCCGCCAATCAGCTCTGTTGCGGTAGATATGGCTTCCTTATCAAGGAGCATGGATCCCAAAACAGACTGTTCGGCCTCTATACTGTTGGGAGGTATTCTTTGTATCATATCGCTCAATATCATCAACTCCTCGGAATTACTATTCCTCAAACATAAATCTGATCATTTCTTGAATATTGCCTGCAGTAATTATATTTATACCATCTATCCCCTTGGCCTCATCCTTGTTCTCCTCAGGGATAATAACATTCTTAAAGCCCGCCCTTTTAGCTCCGTATATCTTTTCCACAATGCCCCCAACTGCCTTGATAGAGCCTCTTATGGATATTTCCCCGGTAATACAAGTGTCCTGCCGTGCCGGACGTTCCAATACCGCCGAATACACAAGACAGGTCATTGCCGCTCCTGCCGAAGGTCCGTCGACTTTCCCGCCGCCTACGCAATTCACATGTATGTCGAATTTATTCATATTCCTGCCGGTTATATTTCTTACAACTGAAAGGGCATTGAAAAGAGAGTCTTTGGTCATGCTTCCTGCTGTTTCATTGAACCTTATACTGCCTGTCTCATCTTCTCTTGTAAAACACACCGCTTCAAACTCAATAACACTGCCAAGAAAACCATTTACGCCAAGACCGTTTATGCGCCCAACTTCTTTTGTACTTCTTGCCTTTTTCTTATTTACAGGTACGAATCTGCCTTTGCTTATTACATCCTGAATGCAATCAGTGGATATCTCGATATTCTTATCTTCCCCGCTGTCACATATCCTGCTGCTGTAGCAGTCTGCCAAAATATTAACTGCCCTTCTGGCTTCATAGGTGTAACTGCTTATAAGCTCCGCTCCCTCATCACTTATACCTGCACCAAGCTTATTTGCCGCATTTTTCACTATCTCACTTATATCAGGGCCGTTGAGTGGATTAAAGAAAACCTCTGTGCAGCGTGACCGTAGAGCCGGGTTTATATCTTCAGGAGATCTGGTAGTTGCTCCTATGAGTACAAAGTCAGCCGGAGCTCCTTCCTCAAACAAAAGCTTTATATAAAGCGGTATATTCTCATTATTAATATCATAATAGGAAGAATCAAACTTAACCTTCTTATCCTCAAGCACCTTGAGCAGCTTGTTCTGGAACATCACGTCCAATTCACCTATCTCGTCTATAAAGAGCACTCCTCCATGGGCTTCTGTGACCAAGCCTGGTTTGGGCTCAGGAACACCCATCTCAGCAAGCTCCTTATTAGCACCTTGAAAAATAGGGTCGTGCACTGATCCTAATAAAGGGTTTATTGACTCTCTTGGATCCCACCTTAGTGTCGTAGCATCAACCTCAACAAATTTGGCATTCTTATCAAAGGGAGTGTATTTCCTGCCCTTGGCAATATCCAGGGCAAGACGTGCGGCAGTGGTTTTTCCGACCCCTGGAGGCCCATACAATATCACATGCTGTGGAAAGGGCGAGGCTATCTTGGATATTAACGCAGTAACAGAGTTTTGCTGCCCTATTATTTCCTCTTGTTTTTTGGGACGCATCACGTCCATTATTGATTTTGAAAGCTTTATTAGCTTCATTCGCTCCAAGTCCGCATATTTTTTGAGGGTAGAAGCATTTTCAATACCTGTATGCTTTTTGATTACCTGAAGCTTCATTTCATTCAGGTATTCTTTTTCCCTTGTCTCCATACGTAACAATACTTCTTTTTTTATACCGTCTTCTATATACCTCTTGGCAGCAACATCTGAAAGCTTGTCCTTAATATCTTCGATTAAAAACTCCAGCCTATCCTCCGCGATTTCTTCGGTTTTCATTTTGCCAGATACTATTTCATGCAATACATAAACCTTTTCTTTGTTATCCATAACGCTGTCTAGTTTTCTAGTTTTTTCACTAGAATAAAGTTTTTTCGTGAAATCAACAAGCACGTCAATTGATACATCTTTGCTGCGAATACTGCTATGATTATGACCCAACTTTAATACCCCTTCCTAAGATATCCTATTCTTCAATTACCTTCACATTTACCTTGGCAGAAACCTCTGGATACACCTTGATTTCAACCTGGTAAGTACCTAACGTCTTGATAGCATCGTGAAGCACCACTTTCTTCTTGTCTACTACTATCTTTTGCTGTGATTTTATTGCATCAGCCACATCCTTGCCTGTAATAGAACCAAATAATTTACCGTTTTCACCGGCTTTTGTCTTGAAGCTGATTTCTATTTTGCTTAGTCTATCGGCAAGTTCCTTAGCGGCTTTCAGTTCCATATCCTTCTTATTCTTTTCAGAGCTTTTCTTATCCTCTATTTCTTTGAGCCTACCTGATGTAGCCTCTACCGCAAGCTTTCTAGGGAATAGAAAGTTCCTCGCATATCCATCGCTGGCATTAACCAATTCTCCCTTTTTACCCAAATCCTTAACATCCTGTAAAAGTACAACCTTCATTTATCTTTCACCTTCCTTAAGATATTCCTCTACCGCATTTTTCAATAAGCTTATGGCCTCTCCCATAGTGAAGCCGGAAAGCTGTGCACCGGCTACAGTAAGATGGCCGCCACCACCAAGCTTTTCCAATACTACCTGCACGTTGATATCCCCCAGGGACCTTCCGCTTATGAAAATATCCTCGTCTATGCAAGATAGCACAAAAGAAGCATTTATGCCTTTGATATTCAGCAGCTCATCAGCAGCCTGCGCAGCGACCAGTGCTGGATTCTTTGCATCCTCAGGTATAGTGGAAATAGCAATATTGCTCTTGAACATCTGTGCAGCCTTGACCACCTCAGCCCTTGTAAGGAAAGTCGCCATGTCATCCTGGAAAAGCTGCCTTGTCAACGTAGTATCCGCCCCGATCTTTCTAAGATAGGATGCGGCTTCGAAGGTCCTTACCCCCGTCTGGAATGAGAAATTCTTGGTATCTATAAATATTCCTGCAAGTAACGCTTCCGCTTCAATTTGCTTTACCTTGGGCTTTTCAAACATATATTGAAGTATCTCTGTAACCAACTCGCTTGTAGAAGATGCATAAGGCTCTATATAGGTGATAACTGCATCCTCGATGAACTCAGTGCCTCTTCTGTGGTGATCTATGATTGCAATTTTCTCAGCCTTGTCTACAAGCAGTTTTTGCTCCGTAAAAGCAGGCCTATGCACATCTACAACCACCAAGAGAGTATTTTTCCCACATTTCTGAAGGGCTTCCTGAGGGCTTATGAATACATCCCGGTATTCCTCATCCTCCTGCAGCTCTGCCCATAGATTTGCAATTCCGGCATTCACTTTACTAAGCACTATGTTTACTTCCTTGTTGAGCCCCTTGCAGCACCTATATATGCCCAAGGCAGCACCCATACAGTCAAGGTCAGGCATTTCGTGGCCCATAATAAGCACATCATCAGACTGCTCCATAAGCTGTCTCAATGCATAAGCTATAACCCTGGCCTTTACCCTTGTCCTCTTTTCAACTGCCTTTGTCTTGCCTCCATAGAACGAAAGCTTTTCATTATCTTTAACAACAGCCTGATCTCCACCCCTGCCTAAGGCGATATCCATGGCACTCCTGCAGAACTTCTGAAGCTCCGCATGTGTCTTGCCGTTTACTCCTACGCCTATACTGAGAGTGACTGGTATCCTGTTGCCGGAATTAATCTCTCTGATATTGTCCAGTATATCAAACCGCTTATCCTCAACAGCAGTCAGCTGCTTGTTGCTGAAGTGAAGCATATATTCTCCGTTTGAGTACTTCTGTATGGATGCATTGTTTTGCGCCGCCCATGCATTTATTCTCCTGTCCACTTCTGCCACCAGAGCGGGTTTTGAGGCTTCCTCAGTCTCTTTAAGCACTTCTTCGATGTTATCCATCTGCAGAACAGCAACCACTGATTTTTCATCATTGTATTTGTTCCTAAGGCTGATAAAATCTGTTTTGTCAACAAGATACATTATTATGATGTTCTTTTCCTCATTGTTCTCATTCAGGTTTATTAGGTTGCAGTATATATCATAGTATCTTTCTTTTATGTTTATATTTTTGAATTCTTCCATCCCGTTCTTAAGTATCCTGCCAATGTCTACTCCGCTTAAATAAGTGGAGAGCTTCTTATCGAGTATGTATTCTCCTTGAAATATATTCGAAAATAGCATATTGTACCAATTTATTATCCCCTGATCATCAATAATAACCAGCGGGAAGGGCAGGTTCAGAATGGCATTTTTTGTTGCAGTATCTACGTTCTCTGATAAGTTCTCTATATATAATCGGAGCTCTTCTTTTTTTCTGTTTGCTGCTTGGAGGTTGTGATAAATAAGATATCCTAAAAGCAGTGCACCTGCCACGGCTAGCAGCACGTTATAATAGCCTACTATAACAACCGCTATGGCAATTATCCAAAGAGATATGCCTACATCAGGCCCCCACAAATTGGAAATTTTACGTAGTTTCATCTCACACCTCCCGGATCTTTAGACTCCAGCTTTCTAAAGTTGAGCACCAAATCTAATATGCCAATAAATCCAATAAACTGCATAAAGGCGAGTGCAATAATAACAACGATTGTAGTTCTTAGGGCTTTGGGAATACCTTGTCTGTCCCCATAAACCTTTGAGTAGTACACAAGTACAGATACCCCGATAGCTGAAAAAATCAACATCAATACTGTTGTAATATTCAAAGCAATTGCAGTAAACCCGGGAACCTTGAAATATGAGGCCACCCCTGCAAGTACTGCCATTCCAAGCAGAATTAATGAATATGGCTCTTTCAGCCTCCATTTTGAGAATTCCTCTATATCTGGTATTATATGCCCTATCCTTTTAAGTATCATCCTTGTAAGCTTATAATCTATTAATGCAAATACCATGCCCGATACAACCAACGCAGAGGGAAAAATCAGCTTCATCATTCCTACAGTTTGGCTGAAATAGTCGCTCTTATACTTCAAATCCTTCTCAGCCATACCAAACTGCCTGTAAAGCTTCAAAGACATTTCCAGCGACTGTTTAAAGGTTGTGTCTAAGCTGGCAAGAAACTTAAATGCATCAATTCCTGATGCTTTTAATGAAAGCAAGAACTCCCCTACCATGGTAAATGACAGTACTACGCCGCACAAAAATACAACTGCGTATGGGTTTACCCTTTTATTTATCATATAACCCATCAGTATTCCCGGAAGACCGAAGCCTACCAGGAGTCCCACCCCCACCAGGGGATGCGTCAATAAGGATACGATGAGTCCTGCTGACATGGCAGATAATATGCTTGCCTTCAGACCGTTCCTATAACCTACTATTATTACCGGTACAGGCCAAAGCATTGCTAATATTCCAAGATACTGCATGTAATAATATAATATCCCTAAAAGTGCAGTAACACCTGCAAAAATAGCGCCTTCCGCCAGTGCCTTTGTTTGTATTCTATTCATCCTGCACCTCTAGCTCTTCTTCTTCAGGTATTCACCAAGATCAGATAGATCCCCGTACCATTTTTCTGTCTCATGATCTTCCAGCATGCCTATTCTTATCTTTTCCAGTATTCTCGAGTCAATCAGAGAATATGATATGCCTAGTCTTTTGCCTAGCAGATATGTAACCAGCACAAGGTTTGCAAGTATATCCTGCATGACATCCTGCCCCACCTTGGTACCCTTTAGAAGGTTCTGATATAATGATGCGACGGCAGTCAACAATTCGCTTTTTAAAAACTCAATTACTCTAATGTTTTTTGTAATGTCAGTATCCTGGTTCAACAAGTAAATCCCCCCAATACCTTTTGTACATTATATTATTATATCTATTATAGTCTTTGTATTTTGAAAATTTAGTCAAATCCTGCTTGTGAGACTTATTTTATATTACCACAATTAGTCAAGAGAGACAACAAATCAAAATACTCTATATCTCTTGGGACGACTAGTCTTATCGACCATATAACCGATGTTCTTCATTTAGCCTAATCCAGTTCTATAATTCGACAAAATTCTTGCAATACCTTCTGAAAAAGCCCTTTTAAATATTGGAATTAGCGGGTTTCAATGGTGCATGTACTAGTATTCCACTCTGACATCCTGAAATAACATCAATAAAAAAAAACCCGGAGGTTTTAGATACCTCCGAGTATTACTAACATTAATCTGTAGTAAATGGTAAGAAAGCTATATTTCTTGCTCTCTTTATAGCTATTGTAAGCTGTCTCTGGTGCTTTGCACAGTTTCCGGAAATTCTTCTTGGAATTATCTTTCCTCTTTCCGAGATAAATCTTCTAAGCTTGTTCACATCTTTGTAATCTATACTTTCAACTTTATCTATGCAAAAGTTACAAACTTTTTTCTTTGGCTTTCTCATCTTTCCGCCTGGTCTTTCGGATCTTTCACCGCCACCACGTCTATTCATCTATTTCCCTCCTATCTGTTAAAATGGAAGATCGTCCTCTTCCTCTGCAGGGTGGAAATCACCGTAATCTCCTGATCCGCCTTCATTTCCCTGCCCTTTAGCATCGGAACCTCTATCTAAGAAATCAACTTCATCTGCTATTACTTCTGTGGCATAATGCCTTTTACCGTCCTGATCATCCCAGCTTCTTGTCTGCAATCTTCCTGAAACAGCAACAAGCCTGCCCTTTTTTATGAACTTTCCGCAGTTCTCTGCGGATTTTCCAAATACAATTATCGGAATAAAGTCTGCTGTGGGTTGACCATCCTTTTTAAAGGTTCTGTCAACTGCGATAGTAAATTTAGCGATTGCTGTTTGATTATCTGCTGTATACCTGACTTCAGGGTCCTTTGTTAACCTACCTACAAGAGCGACTCTGTTCAACATAATCACACCGCCTAAATTATTTCTTCTTAATTACTCTTCTATTCTTATTATCATGTGTCTTAGAATGTCTTCTGTAATACCGAATACTCTATCGAGTTCCTTCGGAATAACCTGCGCTGCTTTGTATTTCATATATACATAAAAGCCTTCTCCGATATCGTCTATTAGATAAGCAAGCTTTCTTTTGCCCCAATCATCTATAGTTTCGATTTCGCCGTTTGATTCAATAATTGCCTTGAACTTTTCCTGAAGAGCTTTTACACCTTCTTCATCAACGGTCGGTTTAACTATGTATATAGTTTCGTACCTATTCATAAAATTCACCTCCTCCCCACGGACTGACGGCCCTATCTAAATATGATAGAGCGAGGATATTAACGCAATTATAGATTATAGCACGTTATTAAACTTTTTTCAACTATCTTGTATATTATTTTCTTCAGGAGCTGCGCTTTTTATAACTTTTTTTACAGACTTTTCAAACTTGGGTCTGGGAAGCATAACTATTCTACTGCAGCCTAGACATTTTATTTTAAAGTCCGCTCCCACTCTTATAACCTCCCACTGACTACTGCCGCATGGGTGCTGTTTTTTTGTTTCTACAATATCTCCTAGATTGAACTCCTTGGGGTAGTACATGTGCATCCCTCGCTTTAAACTTCTTTTTTATCGATTATGAACTTTTTAGGATAAGGTATTTCTATATTTTCTTCTTTAAATGCATCCAATATCAGCTTTCTCAAACTTCTTTCCATTTCCCAATGCAAAAGCGGCTTGGTCTCGACAATAGTTCTTATTACTACTTCCGTCTCGTTCAATTTTACTATTCCTAAGACTTCTGGCTGCTTTAGTATACCTTCCGGCCTGGATTTGTAATATCCTTCCGACAGATCCTTCAAAACATCGATGGCTTTTTGGACATCTGCAGTATAGGATACACCTATATCTATTATTGCAAGTGAGTTGCCTCTTGAATGATTGGTTACTGTCTTTACCTCGCCATTTGGAATTATATGCAGATCTCCGTTAAAAGCTCTTATCTTTGTTATCCGGAGTCCAATATCTTCGACAGTTCCCGTCATGCTTCCTATAGTTACATAATCACCTACTCCATATTGATCCTCAAACAATATAAAAAAGCCTGTAAAAACATCCTTGACCAGGCTCTGAGCTCCAAAGCCGACAGCAAGGCCTCCAAGTCCCGCTGTTGCAAGGAGAGGTGCGGTCGGTATGTCAAACACGTTCAATACCGATATTGCCATTATTATATAAACTGTATACTTTACAATACTCTTTAGTATCCCGGCAAGAGTCGTGGATTTCTTTTCATCCACTTTAAACTTAGGATACAGCTTGAAGAAGTTTATGATAATCCTATTGAATACGGAAATGGATATTCTGCCTATTATTATTACAATAACGGCCTTAATTACCATCATGGTGTAATAACTCAGCATCATACTGTCTATATCCATAAAAGCTTTTATTTCATTTATAATACTCTCCATAAAACACTCCAACCTATCCTATATTTATTACTTTTCCTGCAGAATTCATCTTCTCAATAATAGAGTACATATTTCCTATTATACCCACCTTAAGCTTATCCTTAAGCTGATAGAAGTCCAAGCAGGTTCCGCAGCTTACTATTTCCACCCCTGAGTCTTCAAGTTTTTTGATATTCTCGAGCACCAGAGAACCATCAGAGGTCAGCTTTACGCCGCTGTTCAGGAACATCACAGCCTTAGGCAGCGGAGTGGTCTCAGTCAATGCGTAGGTGTAGCTCTTCATAAGCACTTTTCCGAGCTCCTCATCTCCTTGGCCTAGTTTATCCGAGGTAATGACTATTACTATACTTTCTTCATTTCCTGCCGGCTTTTGAGTTCCAGCTGCTTTTCTTATTTTGATGTAATGGCAGCCCTTTTCCTCTGACACTTCATATTCATAATTCAAGTTCGCAGCCAAGCGTGAAACATTCTCTTTTGCAGTAATGTTGTCTACTATAGCCACTACTTCTCCTTCTGCTATTTCTTCGAGAGCCTTCTTGGTCAATATCACCGGCTGTGGGCACACAAGCCCTCTAGCATCAATTTCCTTCATTTTATCCTCCCTTATAATTTGCAAAATTGTTTTTCCACACTTATATTGCATTTTTTATTAAATTATATAATTAAAATTATAACATTATTTACTTTTTTTTAAAACAAAACACTCTTAAAGAGAGTATATATTTATAGGATGTGGAGTTAAAATTCTAAATCAAATATATTAAATAATTATTATATATATATCAATTTATGTACATAATTTATTAATAATATTAATACACGTATTGACATTGTTAATATTTGCACTATAATAAATTTATAATGAAAGTGTTAAAGAGGTGAAAATATGAAACGAGAAGTTATAGGCCAATGCCCTATATGCAATGGAGCCGTTGAAATAACTGAGGTGTCTTGCAATTCATGCAAGAGCACTATAAAGGGGCATTTCAAGCCCTGCAAGTTCTGCACTTTATCTCCGGAGAACAAGGATTTTGCAGAGATATTTATTAAGAACAGGGGAAACATCAAGGAAATTGAACGTGAGTTGGGTGTATCCTACCCAACCGTAAAGGGCAAGCTGGATTCACTCATTGCTTCCTTGGGCTATAAAAACCAGAGCAGTGATCCTGTTGACAAAAAAGATGTGCTGGAACGGCTTTACAAAGGTGAAATTACCTCTGAAGAAGCTGTCCGTCTATTAAATGGGTAGTCCCATCAGGACTAAATCAATGTATGCTTTAATAAATCAAAGCTAGGAGGAAAAAGTAATGGAAGAGAAAATGCTAATACTAAAAATGCTCCAGGAGGGTAAGATAACAACCGATGAAGCGGTGAAGCTTTTGGAGGCTCTTGAGAAAAGCAGCGCAAGCGCAGCACCATCCGGTTCAAGGATAAATGAAATCAAAGATGAACTTGCTGCTAAGTTAAACGAGATGAAAATTGATGAGAAGCTGAATAAGTTTGGTGAGAAGGCTACAAAGTTCGCTGAAACCTTAGGCGAAAAGGCAGGCAAGCTCGCAGGACAATTTGGCGAAAATATGAGCTCAGAGAAGATCAACAGTAATACCGAAAAATTCACAGAAGAGTTCGCAAAAAGAATGGAAAGCCTCGGACAGGATATTGCCGAATCCACATCAAAATTAGCAGACACCTTTGCAAGCCAATTGGGCGGATTGTTTGAAACCGGCTATGAAAAGTTCAAATATAGCAGCAGTTATAACTATCCTGTGACGGAAGGAGCCAGTCTCTACCTCAGAACAAATAATTTTTCAATAAAGGTTAACCCCACCGAGGCCAAGGAAATTGTAGTGAATTTATATGCCAACTCCAGTCTGCCTCAATTGGTAATTGATGAATATTTCAAAGCCATAGTTGATGGAAGCAGCTACAGACTTTCATCAGATTTCCCTGGTAGAACCTGGGGTAAGATAGAGGTTCAACTGCCAAAGGGAATGGAAATATTAAGCTTTTCCACAGACAACGCAAAATCCGAGATAAACGATATGCAAGCCAAACTCATAAATTGCAGTACTTCAAATGGTAGAGTGGTCATAGCAAGGTGCAGTGCAGATGAGATAGAAATACTTACTGATAATGAAAGAGTGCTTTTAGATGAGACTTCAGCAAGGACAGTAAATATAAGGACTTCAAACTCTAAAATTGCCATAGGGAATTGCCGCTTGGACAATGTAGATGCAAAGACGACCAATGGCTCAATTATGGTATCGACCTCTCGAAAGGGAGACTCTTTAAGCGCTAATTATATTCTCAGCACCTCCAACGGTAAAATTGATGTGGGGCTGGGTTCGTCAGAAGGCTTTGAGCACATGGTGGATGCACATACAACAATGGGCAGTATAACTGTTAACCTCGCAAATCTCACTTATTCAATGGATAAGAAGAGCATAGGCATGGAAAGTACTGCACAGGTAAAAAGCGAAGGCTTCGACACAGCCTCAAACAAGATTACGATTAAAGCCAATACCTCCAATGCACCGATAAATATCGAAAAAAGCTAATAAGAACTATTAAAACAGATTTAAAAAGGTAGAGCGTATTAAATACGTTCTACCTTTTTTTCTATTAACTATCCAACAATGGTATGCACTTATGGTAGCAGCCCTGTAATAGCCAAGGTGTACTTATACAAAGCTTGTTAATGGTACTTAGGAACGTAGCCTTAGAAACAGTCGTATGTGAGGCAAGGATGCCGAGCAAGCCTTCAAGGTCAAGGATGACCATTTGAAGGCGTTAGACTTTTCTTAGGCGAAGTGAGTTAGTACCATCAAGATTCGTATAGCTATACCGTGCTATACATGACTGCTCTATTGTTGCTAAACCCTTTTTTTCAACCTGTTTATCAATATCAGCAACCCTATCGCAATCAGCGCTAAAGGCCAGATATAATCCCACTTCAATAACACCATGTTCCATGTGATTACTTCAAAGTTAAAAGCATAAGACAATATTCCAATAAGCAGCAATATTGACGCGGGGATCAGCGGCCAACTGGACCTGCCCATGTAAGCTATGAAATATATCGCATAAAATGAGAAACCCAGCAGCAGGAATATAGATGAGCCAACAAGCCTGTCACTGAAGGTTCTAAGTAATATAAAGTATATCCCCAGGGCAGGGAGTATCATTCCCGGAAAGATAAAGCCCTGAATGTGTTTTCCGTAGTACATGAATATGAATATTATACCCAGTATTATAAGCACTGCTTCAAAAGTCACATCTATACGAAAGAATCTTATGTCACCCAAGATAGACATCAAGCCTATGACTGTAAATATGCCTCCAAAAATAATAAAGGGGTGTTCTCTCTTAGTATAATATGCATAAAGCAACCCTAAACCCAGAAAAAGTGTAAACATACTTCCGGTGCCGATGTGGAAATTTCTCAAATATATGGATATGCCAAGGAGTATTAGTACCACCCCTATGGTAGTGTTTCTTTTACTCATCTATGCGACAACTCCTTACTTCTTTAATAAATCCAGGGCAGCAGACCATATCCATCCAAGTATAAAATTATAAGTATAGAAGTACTTGGCAAAGGTTGATCCTTCTATTCCGTTTGCAATTGCTGAAAGAGGTTTGATTGCTGTAGCAGGTGTTATTATAGTAAAAATAAGCATGATGATAAGGACATTCCTTGCAACGCCAACGACTGCCCCTCCAATGCTATTTACTTCCCTTAGACCAGGTATTTCAACGACTCCAATCAAAAAACCCTCTGCGAAACCAAGTATTAATCTTACAACCAGAAAGATCATCAATACTGATATTGCATTTATTATTAGTACTGTGGCAAAAGAGTTCAAATCACTGGTAAAGTTTTTACTGATAGAAAAAACAGCGCTTTCTCCCACTGGTGCCAATATCATGCTTTTTGCAATGGCCTTTTCAGAAAGGAAGCTTGTTATTTTTTCTTCTATCGGAGTGTTTTCAACAAGAAATATTGTTACTGCCTTATAATAGGTTTTAGCTACCATAATCGATGCCAGTAGGCATATAATGCTGGATATGGACATCACAAGCCCTTTCCTCAAACCAGAAATGACTCCCAAGACAAGAATTGCAATTATTCCATAATCAACCCAATTCATAAGTGCCTCCTAATTAACTATTGATTGTACTCCAGCTGCTGGAGAGTTCTGTTCGATACTATATATAACTTATCGTCCGAAGTCATATATACTCTGTTTATATCTGTATTGGACTTAAATCGTGCTATAAGCTCACCTTTTACCGTGAGCACCATTAGTTCATCGTTATAGTATACTATCAGACTGCTTTTCATCGGATATAATCCAAGGGGAGCGGCATTTATCTCTACACGGCTTAACTCCCGCATATTTGCATCGTAGCAAATGGAATAATGCTTTCCTTTATCCTGCAGAGCTATGGTGACGATATAATCACCCATAGCTACATTGCTGATTTTTCCTTTTATTTTGGTTTCCTCTTGCAGACTTCCATCATTTTTAAATATGTATACTGCGTTCTCTCCCATGGCAAGCAGCTTATTGTTTTTGCTGTATTTGAGATTTGAGATTATCTTGTTGTCGAAATTCTGGGCCCAAAGTATATCTCCTTTGAAGTTATAGGTTATTATTTTAGTTTTTATTGCTTCTGCCGATGTGTCCAATACAGATATCGAAAAAGCGCTGCTCCCTACTGAGAAGGAAAGTACATGAGCATTTTCCACTGAAATGTTTCCAGCTTTACTGCCACTTTGTGTAAATACTTCTGCAATACTCCCTGTCATACCCTTGTACTCCACTAAGAAACTGCCATTGTCCTCGGTGAATATATCAATGACCTCATAGGGGGCTTTATAGGTCCACAATAGCTTTCCCTGAAGCGAGTAATAATTGATGTTATTCAGAGAATCTATAATGATTATGCTTTCTCCTGCCTCAGCCAGCTTCATTATTTTACCCGGGAGCCTCTGGCTCCACGTAACGTTTCCCTTTATATTCTTCACTCTCAAATTCGACCCTTGAGCCTCTACAAGCAAGTCCTTAACACAATATATAAGACTGCTGTTATTCGATACTGCCGCTACCGCCCCTGCAACTGACAGCTTTTCCTTCCCTTCCATTATGAAGGAGGATGTTTGTGCTGTTCTGCTGTTCACATACAAGAGAATTACAAGCACCAATATTGCTGCTAGCAGAAGAAATAGAGCAGTCTTTTTTTTTGCCCTTAAATTGCCCAAATTAAGCACCTCTCATAATATATACGAATGACTTCATAAATAATATTCACGAATAATTTAATATAAATCGTCCAAAGAAGATTAGATTGTTAAGTGCAGACATATTGGACAACTTATTTTTGTTGATTTGTTCTAGTAATATACTCTTGTGACTATCATAGATTATAAAACAATTATACAATAAATACTTGCTTGTCACACCTCATTTATTTTAAAACCGCTGAATTTACGTAATGTGTTTGGGTAATACTTTATATAAATATATTCATATAAAGGAGTTAGGAATGTTGAAGGTTAAATTTGAGCGAACGATTGATGTTAATAAACCCTATTCCTTTTCTTATTTTTGTAATTACTTTGAGGAATGCATGAACAAATTCTATGATGAGAGCTACAGCGATATTATAATTGTATGCATAGGAACTGACAGAGCAACCGGTGACTGCCTTGGACCTTTGATTGGCTATAAAGTAAAGGACATGAAATATTACAATGTACATGTATATGGAACCTTAGATGAGCCGGTACATGCAAAGAACCTTTGTGAATATATAGAGATTTTTAATAAATTTGATAATCCGTTCATTATAGCCATAGATGCATGCCTCGGCAGATTAGAAAGGATTGGTTTTGTAAATATTAAGGAAGGTCCATTATCTCCGGGATCAGGAGTGAATAAGAACCTACCCGCTATTGGACATGTAAATATCACAGGTATCGTAAATGTCGGGGGCTTCATGGAAATTATGATATTGCAAAATACACGTCTGAGTGTAGTAATGAATATGGCAAACCTCGTTGCCAACGGCCTTAAATATAATATGTGGAAAATGAATAAAAAGGTTACTATGCCTGATGTGTCGGTGGTAAATCAGCAAATTGCTTCCACGCTGAACGAGAATATATATGTCAACAATGATTACGCAAGCTCAACTGAAAAATAAAAGCGGCACACGCCGCTTTTATTTATTCTACCGCTTCATATATATCACAGAACTCCTTATGCCGATTCTTGAATATCTCCAATATCTGCGGATCGAAATGTTGTGGCATCACCCTTCCATCTCCTTTTGTAATTATATCAAAGGCAGTTGAGTGTCCATATGCAGGCTTGTATACCCTTTCAGTTCTGAGAGCGTCATATATGTCTGCCATCGCCACAATTCTGCCCGAAAGGGGAATTTCTTCTCCTGCCTTCCCGAATGGGTACCCTGAACCATCATACTTCTCATGATGACTTATAGCTATTTCAGATGCCATTGCAAGCTGTGGTGAATCACCTATTATCTTGGCGCCATAAATCGTATGGCTTTTCATTATATCAAACTCATCTATTGTAAGCTTGCCTGGCTTTATCAGTATGTTCTTTGGCACTGAGAGCTTGCCTACATCATGCATCTGTGCAGAGAATGCAATTGTATCCTTGAACTTCTTATCGAGCCTCAGACTCTCTGCTATCAGCTTGGAGTACGCATTCACCCTCTTTATATGCATTCCTGTGTCGTCGTCATTTACCTCCGAAGCTCTCGACAAGGCATTTACTGTATATATAAATGCAGAGTTTACTTTATTCATCTGACTGTATATGTTCTGAATGAGATTGTAGTTTATGCAGAGCTCCTTTATGATTCCTGCATCAAACTGTGAAACACTACTTTCATAGTTGACCCCTAGTATCGCTGTATCTGTTGTGATATAGCCGGCGAAGTTAGATATTTTTCCAAGTCTGCGCCTCAATTCTTCATCAAAAATACTTTCACTGCTATCCAAATCAGAGTGTTCCTGCTTGTCGCAGTTCATATAGAAGGCGTTTTCTAACTCACTAATTGAACCAAACAACTTATTTACATCCATAAGTGCTATAGCATCCTTATCCTTAACCATCACACCATCGCCGCACGAATATACCTCCACCGAAGTCGCATCTACTTGCCGGCTTGCAATTAATATGTTTCCAGGCATATTTATCAATTGCCCGTTATCAGTAAAAACACATTTTAAGAGCATATCTATAGACTCAAAATAAAGAAACTCATTGCCTATGAATTTCTTTAATAAGCTGTCTGTCTTGCTGTTTATCAGATCATTAATGCTGTAGCACTGCTTTATGCCAGTGTATTTACTCTTAAAGTCTGTAAAGATCTTTAATATATTAGGAAGGTTTGTCCCTATTTCTGACTTGTGCATGTAATATTCCATGGCTGCATCTACATAAGGCAGGGTCATCCTCTCTTTTGAATGCAGAGCCAGTACTGGAATATAATTGTCTGAATCTGACATGTATATTGATTTATATATGGTATAGTCATACTCGTCCAGGTCCACAATTATTGCTACAGGATTAAACTTATATATGTACATCATTAATTTTGTTTGATTAAATTTCTGTCGTGTTATTTCATACCTATTCAACAGTCTGCTGATTTTTAAATGAAGCTCCGAGTCATTTGTAAGTAGAAGTATATTTCCGGCGTAATGCATAAAGTGTCCTCCTCCAAATATTGCAACATATATGCTATTTATTTATAATTATTAATTATGATTCATATATATGAAATTTTACCAAATTTACATAATAAGAACCATACTATTATATGAAATGTTCTTTTTATTATGTAATATGTCACATTATGATGAAATTTGTTAATTTACATAAGCATACACACTCCGGTTGGAATGTGTATCTTATTAATAAGTTAAAAGAGCTAAGCGTGAGAAATGGTATTTTTCCCTCTATTCTTTGATTTATATAAGCCCTTGTCTGCTGCAGATATCAGGTCTTTTACCGTTTGTCCGTCATGGGGATAAGTCGATATGCCAATGGATACAGTGAACTTAGGATTGCTTGTCTCATTTACCTTCTTCTTGAAACGTTCGGCAACAAATTTGGCTTCGTTTTCTGCTAAGGATGGAAGTACTATTACGAACTCGTCTCCACCATACCTTCCCAGAAAATCAACCTCCCTAATATTGCTCGAGGCAATATTAGCAAGGGTCTTTAGGCACAAATCCCCTGTTACATGCCCCAGGGAATCATTTATAGTTTTAAAATTGTCTATATCAAACATAAGTATTGAAAAGACTTCTTCTTTTTTGCTGTTAATAATCTTCTCTATTATATTAAGTATGGTGATTTTATTAAAGGATTTGGTAAGCAGGTCTGTCTTGGACATCTCCAGCAGCCTTTCGTTTGACCGTTCTATTTCAAACACCCTTTTCTTTACCTCTTTGTTGAGAGAACGCTCCATTGTATCTATAAGCTTCTCTGACTCATCAATTCTTTTTATATAAGCATTATAGGTTGTTTTATAAAAGTAGAGAAAAAAGGCAGTGTAAGCGCTCATCTTGACAATAAGTGCTGCTTCCCTGACATATGCCTGTCCTTCAAAAAAACCTAACAGTATTCCTGCAAGCCATATGGACAATGGTATCATCAATTTTTGCTCAATGTTTCTTTTTTTAATGTATATTATTGCTGTACTGATGCATGCGGCTATTAATATATTCCGTACAATAACTGAAAAGGAAAAGTATATGAATTGCTCTGACTGAATTGAATATGCAGCAAGCAGTAAAGGAAAAATAACAATCATATATGTTTTTATATAATGGTTCTTTGTATTGTATGGATGAAGTAAAAGCAGGAGAATGCCTGCAGATAAACAAAACTCAGAAAGCGATAGTGCAAGACTTGCGGTCGTATCGGCAGAAAAAAGAAAAGTGAAACTGCATAAACCAAAAGGAATAAAGAAAACGAATCCCAAAAGCTTGAAGCGAGATACTGATTTATTCATGCTCATGGTATATACTACGTTGAGAAAAGAAGAGCACATTATTATTAGAAATAATATTTTGTCATATATATCAGTGTAATACATGGCGTGCCCCCTCCATTCATCATATTTCTAGCTATATAATATATCGAATAAACGAACTAAAAAGTTAAATATTATATTTCCTTTACATTTCGAGCCTTATAGTCGTTGAATTAATTATCTTTTTTTAATATTATTATACCATAATATAGTAATATTGTTTGAGAAATTTGTCAGTATTTGTGCTATGATAGTACCTCGTTATTATTCTTAAGTCTTTCTCCCGATGCAGAGACGATAGGATCAGCTAATTATAAATAGAAGAGTTTAAGCCCCTGCTTATATCAGAGGACTATAAACTCTTCTATCTAATATACGGATGATATCTTCTATTGATTTGTTTGTTACATTTACCAACAAAGCCCCATATGATATGTTTCCACTTATCGAAGCAGAAACTGCAGATGGAACATTATTTACCTCATAGTATGGATGTGTATCTACTTCTTTGTAGAGGACTGCGTCAGCGACCCTATTCTCTCCTATATAGAATACTTCATTACCCCTACTTTCAAGTTCCTCTTTGATGTTATCCAAATCTCTCTGTATAGCAATTACCATAAAAAAACACCTCCATATATTAGTATCCTATGAAGGTGTCATTTTTATTCTATATTTGAGTACCTTTCAAGCTCCTATTAAGTACCAATTCCTCTTCAACAGAAAGCGGATACTTAGATGTTCCTTTAGATATAGGCTTTGCATAGTTAACGGACTCATTCCTACCATATATACCCGTTATTATTATGCCGTCATTGAAATTATCAAGCATTGCAATAGAATAACTCAAATCACTTCCCGTATCACTAAACGCATTATATCTTACTATATTACACTTCTGAATGCCCTTATCCATTTGGTTCTTTAGATTTACAAGCTCCTCGTTCATTATGTTAACCCGTTCTACTGCTGCCTCAATGTCAGTAATATGATCCAGCAGCATGTTTTCGAAGTTTTTCCCAGAGGAACCTCTTGTAAACTTCTTATACTTTCCGGCCAACGAGGCAAATTTAAAAGATAATACTATGTTCCATATTAGTACGATTAAAATTAGAGTTATAATAGCAATAATAATTATATTACTGTACTCTCTTAATAAAGTTTCTAGTGTGCTCATTCTCTACTCCCCTATAATTCCTTTGTAATTTTATGAATAGCTGCTACTGATGCTTCAATCTGTTCTTTTGTGTTGAAATAGCCAAAGCTGAACCTAACAGTGCCCTGGCGCAATGTTCCCAACGTCTTGTGAGCGATGGGAGCACAGTGCAATCCCGATCTGGTTGCTATGTCAAAGGTCTGGTCCAGAATATAGCTTATTTCAGAGGACCCTATATCTGCAATGTTTATAGATACCACTGCCACCTGTTTTTCTATGTCTTTAGTTCCATATATCTTAACACTTTTTAGTTTTTCTAGCTCATATAAAAAATAGCGTGTTAGCTCTTGTTCATGTCTTCTTATATTGGCAATTCCCTTACTCTTTATAAAGCTTATACCTGCACACAGTCCAGCGATACCCGGGGTGTTGTGCGTGCCACTCTCATAGCGGTCCGGAAGAATGTCGGGCTGATACAGCGACTCGGATTTGCTGCCTGTGCCGCCTTCCTTCAAAGGATTCAATTCAAGCCCTTTTCTTATATATAACCCGCCTGTACCCTGCGGTCCCATTAAGCTTTTGTGACCAGTAAAAGCAAGCATGCTAATATTCATTTTATCCACATCAATTTCGCATACTCCTGCTGTCTGTGATGCATCAACAAGATATTCCAGGTTGTAACCCTTTGCTAAGCTCCCGATTTCTTTTATTGGAATAATTGTACCCACTATGTTAGAGGCGTGGGTGACAGCTATGAGCACTGTTTCCTTCCTTATTTCCTTTTCTATCTCACGGATATCTATTTCACCGTCCTTATTGCACTGAACAATAGTTGTTTCTATGCCTGATTGTTCAAGTGCCTTTAGAGGCCGCAGGACGGAATTGTGCTCCATACTGGTTGTTATTATATGGTTTCCTTTTTTCAGAAACCCTTTAAAAGCTAGATTCAATGCCTCTGTAGCATTATGAGTGAGTATAATCCTTTCGGGAGAATCGGAGTTAAATAACTCAGCTAATAACTCCCTTGCTTCAAGGATCACCCTTCCGGATTGGAGTGCCATCTTGTGCCCGCCCCTGCCAGGATTAGCGCAAAATCCCCTTAAGCAATCATCTACAGCTTTGTATACTGATTCTGGTTTTGGATATGTTGTTGCTGCATTATCGAAATATATCATGAATACTCCTTTGTTTCACGTGAAACATTTTATTACTGATACACAATATATAAATGATGCGTCTTAAGCAACGGGGAACGGGTACCACGGTTTTCCTTCGGAAAAACACTGAAATCCACTAAACACACGGTGGGAAAAATATTCTGAAACATAAGTAATAATCGATAAAGAGTAAGTATCAAAACTCTCTAATGTCGCTATATATTATATAAAATTAACCGTGCAATTCCGTAGGAATCCGTGGAACATCCGTGTGTTCAGTGGTATCCGTTCCTCCGTTCCCCTGTGTCACATTATTCTACATATATGTCATATTATCAATCTCGATTTATAGTATAATATCTTCTACCTTCTCTATTTTTGCGATTCCTCCGACAAATATACTTCCTGTATCCTTATCTGCTTTTGCATATATATTGCTGGGACTGCCCATGAAGTAACCCTGCTCAATTCTATAAGTCTTACTATAGTTAAAATTATTACTATTTCTTATAATGTAATATAACAATGATGCATTTGATGTTCCAGTGGCACTTTCCTCATCAATTCCTACTGCAGGTGCAAAATTTCTGCAACAAAAATCAGAATCGTGCCCAATTGTTTCACGTGAAACAACATGCATCCCTACAAGCTCATATTGCTTACAAATCTCAATCATTTCTTCCTTAAGAATATTCATATTCTTCAAAGTTTCAATTCCATCTACTTCTAATATAATATCCTTTAGGCCGGTTGATATTACGTCTACCAATGCATTTTTCCCTGCGATTATATTTGTTTTGTATAAATCAGTAGCTTTCATAATCGTCTCTATAGTTAATTGCATTATTACTTCTGGTCTTTCCATTTCTATTAGTATTTTATCGACTTCAAGCAACACTTTAAGCTCTCCAGCTTTGGTAAGGTGATACGCTGTTTTTTCCTTTAAATATCCAAGCTGCTTCAAAACTTGAAAAGATGCAAGTGCAGCATGCCCACATATATCAACTTCTTCAGTGGGAGTAAAATACCTGATGCTAAACTTGTTCTCTTCACTATTTTTAAAATCTATAAATGCAGTCTCGGAAAAATTATTTTTCTTTGCTATCTCAAGCATCTGCTGACAAGATAACCCCAAATTGTCAAAAACAACAGCTGCCTTATTGCCTCCACCGCCTTCTGATATAAACGAGCTAAGAATATATTGCTGCAATTTACGACCCCCTCTATAACGCATTTATATAGCTTATACGTAATTTTTTTCTCTAATAGTATTAACACTTTACCCTATAAAAAATAATCATTTATAGACAATTTAAAAAGGCCCTTATTTTTCCAATAAATCTACTATTCTATCAAGTTCTTCATTGCTGT
This sequence comes from Clostridia bacterium, assembly GCA_035628995.1. Classification (NCBI taxonomy): domain Bacteria; kingdom Bacillati; phylum Bacillota; class Clostridia; species Clostridia bacterium. The sequence continues at coordinate 48,056 of DASPIR010000012.1, forward strand.
AATATTCAATTTCTATTCTACCCCTATTTCTTTTATGCTGTATTGTTACTTTCGTACCAAGCGATGCTTTAAGCTTTTCTTCAAGCTGATTAATTTCCAATTGATACTTATCTGGTGGTGTATCGGTTTTTTCTTTGTGCTTTGTTTCCTGTGCCAGCTTTTCTATTTGTCTTACATTCAATTGCTGACTAATAATCTTCTCAGCCATTTCAAGTTGTTTCTTTTCTCCCTCTATTGCCAGTAAAGCTCTTGCATGGCCTTGAGATATTTTTCCCTCCGCAATCATGCTCTTTATATTCTGCGGCAACTGCAGAAGCCTAAGTGAATTGGCAATAGCCGGTCTGCTTTTGCCAATCTGCTTCGCAATTTCATCCTGTGTCATACTATATTCTTCAATAAGACTCTTATATGCCAATGCTTCTTCTATTGAGTTCAAATCTTCTCTTTGCAGATTTTCTATAAGAGCCAGCTCCATAACCTCAAGATTACTGCAGTCCTTTACTATCGCTGGTATAGTCTTTTTCTCTGCTAATCTGGAAGCTCTCCATCTTCTTTCCCCAGCTATTATCTGATAGCCGCTCCCTACCTGCCTTACTATTATTGGTTGAACAACGCCGTGTTCTTTTATTGATTCTGAAAGATCTGTAAGAGCCTGGTCGTCAAAAGCTTTTCTTGGCTGATTTTCATTGGGCTCAACATCAGTTATCTTTAATTCAATTATTGCATTCTGTATTTTTTCTTCATTTTCAGGTATTAATGCACCAAGTCCTTTTCCTAGTCCCCTTTTGTTGATCATTTATATCACATCCTCACATAAATCTATAAACTCATCTGCCAGATCCAAATATGCTTCTGCACCCTTTGATTTTAGATCGTATTCGATAATTGACATTCCAAAGCTTGGTGCTTCAGCAAGTCTGACATTTCTAGGAATCATCGTGGTGTATACCTTTCCTCTGAAGTACTTTTTCACTTCATCTACCACTTGAATAGAAAGATTTGTCCTTCCATCGAACATACTCAATACAACTCCCTCAATATCCAAGTCAGGGTTAAGCCCTTTCTTTACCAGCTTTATAGTATTCATCAGTTGGCTGACACCTTCCAGGGCATAGTATTCGCATTGTATGGGTATCAATACACTGTCTACTGCAGATAAAGCGTTTATCGATAGCAAACCCAGAGATGGCGGGCAGTCAATGAATATGTAATCAAACTCAGATTTTATGCTGTCCAAGCATTCCCGAAGCTTCAGCTCCCTTTTATTCATTTGTGTCAATTCAATCTCTGCACCTGCCAGTTGAACACTTGAAGGTATTATAAACAAGTTCTCTCTGCTTGTAGCCACAATACACTCTTTAGGGTTATCTCCATTTATCAGTACGTCATAGATAGTTTTCTCCAGAGTAGTTTTGTCAATCCCAACTCCACTGGTTGTATTGCCCTGGGGGTCTATGTCAAGCATAAGGACCTTCTTGCCTTTGCTTGCCAAACATGCCGACAAATTAACGACAGTCGTAGTTTTTCCTACGCCACCCTTCTGGTTAAAGACAGCTATTGATTTAGACATCGCGTACACCTCACAAGTTATTTGTTTCGCACTAACTCCTTTAATAATGTACCCTGCAATAGCATCTGCTTATAGCTGCAGGGCCCACCATCAAGAAGTGGATTATTAACATTTTGATTGTATATAAAGCAGTGATATTAAAAAGCACTGGTTTAATAGTGCGAAACGTTTTCATTAATGCTATAAATCGCAACTATTCTAAGGATTCTTTTAATGCGATTTATATCTTACATTTAGATTTATTTCCTCATTTTTCGTCAAGTTATATATTCTAATAATATAATAAACTATTAATATATTAAAGGCATTTCGAATAAATATATTGTGAACTATATGTTTCGCACTAAATCCTTTGCAAAACAGTTCAATAGTGCGAAACATTTTCCTTGATGTTATAAATCGCTTCTATTCAAAGTGAGCTTCTTGTGCGATTTATATAGTCTTTTGCGTAAAACTTCCATATCTATACTATAACAGATTGAAAATATAAATTAAAGAACGTGCCTTTTCATTAGGCTGTATACAATAGAAATAAGGAGGACTAAAATGTTAAAAACTGTAATGTACACTTTTTTCCTGGTCTTTATCGCCGAGCTTGGTGACAAGACACAGCTCGCTACCATGCTGCTATCAGCAAAGTCAAACTCCTTAATAACTGTATTCATTGGTTCAAGCCTTGCATTGATATGTTCATCATTCATTGGGGTCTTTGCTGGAGCTTATATAACCAGGTATATACCTCCACATTATATTCAAAACTCAGCAGGTGTTCTATTCATAGCAATGGGGATACTCATATTGTCCGGAAAGTTATAATGGGGAACTCATTAAAAAAGGAACGCATTCAATTCAATGCGTTCCCTACATTATATGTTTTTGGGTATTCTCATTGTAACTTCTATAAACTCTCCTTTATCAACCTGACCGTATTCAACCATGCAGCCTGCTTTGAGGATTTCTTTATAAGCATTCTTCAAAGTATTTACGTATATAGTATATTGCATTTTCCCTTTTATTCGGCTCTTCTTTGGTTCCTCCGATGCAGCAGCTGCTTCATTCAGCATCTTTTCTACCAATTCCTCGGATTTCTTAACATTAAGAGACTTCTTTAGTATGCTCTGAAGGACCTTTTCCTGAAGAATATCATCCGGAAGCTTTAGAAGTGCCCTTGCATGTCTTTCGGTCAGATCGTTTTGAAGAATTGTTTTTTTGATATTGCTGTTAAGCTTTAATAACCTAAGCTTATTAGCTACTGTAGATTGCTTCTTCCCTACTTTTTTAGCAAGCTCCTCCTGGGTCATTCCGTGATCATTTATTAAGTTATGGTAACCTTCTGCTTCCTCCATAAAATTCAAATCTTCTCTTTGAAGGTTTTCTATCAGCGCAATAACTGCAGAATCCTGCTCAACTACCTCTATAACTAATGCCGGTACAAAGCTCATACCAGCAAGCTTTGATGCCCTAAGTCTTCTCTCGCCGGAAACCAACTCATAACCACCTTCACCGATTTTCCTTACGTTTAAAGGCTGCAGCACTCCATATTCCTTAATAGATGCAGCTAACTCCTCAAGGGACGATCCGCTGAATTCCTTTCTTGGCTGATACGGGTTAGGCGCTATTATATCGATTGGTATATTGATTATTGCCTTATTGTCATTCAAGTTTCTCATTCCTCTCTTAACCGCATAGGTTCTATTAACTTATTCGCCATAGCCTCCAGACTTCCTCCATGCGAAAGGCTGATTTTACTCGTATTCAGCTAATTATTTTCCTACAAATTTCTAGCTTTTCACTTATTTTATCGGACTTGCTGCTGGTTTTCCCGGCTTCCTGGGGTATTTTGTCGGTGTAGCTGTAACTTTCTCGATTACTATTATGTTATGTTTAATATCACTGAAGGGCAGCTGGTACTCCCTTACTTCCCTTACCTTGCCGCCCAGTATTTTAATGGCCGAATCTGCTTCCTTCATTTCATCCTTGATATCCGGACCCTTTTGGCAGAGGAAGAAACCTCCAACCTTAGCTAAAGGTAAGCAGTATTCACATAAAACATTCATAGCTGCAACAGCCCTGGACAGCACAATGTCATAAGCCTCCCGATGATCCTTGCTGCTGCCCGCTTCTTCCGCCCTGGAATGTACAATATTAATATTCCTAAGGTTAAGCTTTTTTGCCACATCATTCAAATAGATGATCCTCTTGTTCAGTGAATCCAAAAGTGTCATTTTTAAATCATCTTTGAGAATCTTCAGTGGAACACCTGGAAATCCAGCGCCTGTACCAACATCAATTACTGCCATGCCATTTTTAATATAACCGGTTGATAAACAGGTAACCGAATCAAGAAAATGCTTTATAACGACTTCTCTCTCTTCTGTTATAGCTGTGAGGTTCACCTTTTCATTCCATTCCAGCATTATCTTCATAAAAGTCAAAAGCCTTTCAACTGTTTCATGTGAAACATCCACTCCAAGCTCCTTCATTCCATTAATCAGTACTTCCTTGTTTTCCAGCTTGCTCACCCTTTCTTTCCCTTCTCTTCTGCTCTATATATATCATCAGCACTGACACATCTGCCGGCGAAACCCCGGAAATCCTTGAGGCCTGGCCCAAATTTGCAGGATTGATATTATTCAACTTCTGCCTTGCCTCAAGTGATAGTCCTTTAATGATCGTAAAATCAATATCTTGAGGCACTTTCTTATTCTCAAGCTTCTTGAACTGTTCAGCTTGCTGAAGCTGTCTCTTAATATATCCTTCATACTTTATTACTATCTCTATTTCCTCAGCAGTCTCTCTATCTAATTCAGGCATAGCCTCGTCAATTCCCTTTAAGGAGTTATAAGTAATCTCCGGTCTCTTCAAAAGCTCATAAAGACTTATGCCACCTTTTATTTCTGCACTCTCCATCTTTGTCAGATACTCTCTTACCTTATCATTCATTGAAATGTTCTTCTTCTTCATTCTATTTAACTCTAAATCAATTTTTTTCTTCTTCTCAATAAATCTATTATATCTATCCTCGGACACCAATCCTATATCGTACCCCTTCTGCGTAAGTCTCAAGTCTGCATTATCCTGCCGTAAAATAAGCCTGTATTCAGCTCTGGAGGTCATTAGTCTGTATGGCTCATTGGTTCCTTTTGTCACAAGGTCGTCAATAAGGACTCCTATATAAGCTTCCGATCTGTCCAGAATAAGCGGTTCTTCAACTTTAAGCTTAAGGGCTGCATTTATTCCTGCTATTATCCCTTGGGCAGCAGCTTCCTCATACCCTGAAGTGCCGTTTATCTGACCTGCAAAGAACAAGCCCGATATTTTCTTGTGCTCCAGATTCAATTGAAGCTGTGTTGGATCTATGCAATCATATTCAATGGCATAGGCCGTTCTCATCATATGGCAGTCTTCCAGGCCTTCCACACTGTGCAGAACATCAAGCTGCACGTCCTCCGGCAAGCTTGAGGACATTCCCTGAACATACATCTCTCTGGTATTCAGTCCCTCCGGCTCAATAAATATCTGATGCTCATCTTTATCTGGAAAGGTTATTATTTTAGTCTCTATAGAAGGACAATATCTCGGACCGACACCTACTATATCTCCGGTATAAAGAGGTGATCTTTCAATATTCTTTCGTATAATATCATGGGTTCCTTTATTCGTATATGTAAGATAGCATGGCAGCTGATCTATATCCATTTCACCAGTCATGAAAGAAAAGGTGTTAATATCATAATCTCCAGGCTGCTCTGCCATCTTGCTGAAATTCACCGTCTTACCATCTATTCTGGCAGGAGTTCCTGTTTTGAATCTCATCAGCTTTACTCCCAACGCTTCAAGGCAGTCTGAAAGCTTAGCAGCAGGAAATAGCCCATTAGGTCCTCCGTCATAGCTTACCTCTCCTATAACTACTTTTCCTTTCAGATAAACGCCCGCAGCCAGAATTACACATTTGCATTTAAAAATTGCTCCAAGACTAGTCACAACTCCTGTTACACTACCATTTTCAACATCAATTCTGACTATTTCGGCTTGCTTAATTTGCAGGTTTTCTTGGTTTTCCATAACACTTTTCATTCTATCCTGATACATCTTCTTATCCACTTGTGCCCTTAACGCCCTTACGGCAGGACCCTTCTTAGTGTTCAGCATTCTAATCTGCAGCATTGTCTTGTCAGTATTTACTCCCATTTCTCCGCCTAGGGCGTCCAGTTCCCTCACAAGATTTCCCTTTGCCGGACCACCTATAGAGGGATTGCATGCCATCATTGCAATACTGTCAAGATTCATTGCCGTGGCAAGAGTCTTCATTCCCATTCTTGCGGATGCCAGAGCAGCTTCACTTCCTGCATGTCCTGCCCCAATTACTACAATATCATATTCGCCTGCTAAATATTCCACAGTCTCACCCCTATTTACCTATACAGAATTTACTAAAAATCTCTTTCATAATATCTTCCTCGACAGTGTCTCCTGTTATTGCTCCAAGGCAGCTCCAAGCCTCCCTTATGTCCACAGATATCAAATCAATCGGTATTTCATCCTCAATAGAGGAAAGCGCCCTATCCATATTCTCCAAAGCTCTATCCAGAAGACTCTTATGTCTTATACTGGTAACCATGCTATTCTTGTTTGTGCTCAGTTTGCCTTGGAATACAAGCCCTTTTATTCGCTCTTCAAGAATGTCTATCCCAAACTGGTCTTTCACAGACATTTTAATAACATTATCCTGTCCGAACAATTCTGTTAAATATTTTATGTCTATAGCCAATCCCAAATCAATCTTATTCAATACAGCTATTACTTTTTTAGTTTTTAATAATTCAATTATCTGATTATCCTCTTGGAGCAGCTGATGGGAAGCATCCAGTACAAATATCACGAGATCCGAACTGCTAATTGCCTCCTTCGTCCTCTCTACCCCTATTCTTTCAACGATATCCTCTGTCTCTCTGATACCCGCAGTATCAATAAGCCTTAATAGTACTCCGCCTATGTTTAGATATTCCTCTATTATATCTCTTGTTGTCCCCGGAACCTCAGTCACTATGGCCCGATTTTCCTTTAAAAGAACATTAAGAAGTGATGACTTGCCAACATTTGGACGTCCTGCTATTGTTGTTCTCAATCCGTCTCTCACAATTTTGCCTTCATCAAAGGTTTCAACCAAGGCTGAAGCAGAAGCCCTTGCTTCCATAAGAAGATCCTTTATATTGCTAATCGTCATTTCTTCAACATCATGCTCCGGAAAATCTATTGAAGCTTCTATATGCGCCAGCATTGAAAGAAGCTTATCCATTATGCTCCTTACAGCTCTGGAGAGTTCTCCCTCCAGTTGGTTCAGCGCTGCGTTAAGCCCTGTCTCTGTCTTTGAGGTTATCACATCAATTACAGCTTCTGCCTGTGCCAAATCTATTCTTCCATTTAAAAATGCCCTCTTAGTGAATTCACCCGGCTCTGCAATATCTGCACCGTTTCTCAATACCTCTTGCATAATCCTTCTGACAGGTACAATACCGCCATGGCAGTGCAGCTCTACAACATTCTCAGTAGTATATGAATATGGCTTTCGCATAATAATTGCAAGTACTTCGTCCAAAATCATTCCGTTCTTGTCAACCGCATGACCATATGTCACTGTTCTTGAAGAGATTTTATCTATATCAATATTCTTTTTGGGTTTGAATACCTCTTTTAATATTTCAATGGATCTTTCCCCGCTTATTCTAACTATGCCTATACCGGCTTCTCCCGGTGCTGTAGCTATAGCAGCTATTGTCTTCTCAATCATAATAATATTCTCCTTCGAGACGGCATTTTTATCTTTATTATTGTATATGATGGCTTATTTATGTACTTTCTTATGCTATTATATATTACTGCGTGCAATAATGGAAATAAAATCTATCCGGAATCAAGCTTAAACACATAGCAAAAAATCATAAGACCCAGTACTTATGTACCGGGTCTTTATATATTACTTAAGTGATATTATGACCTTTCTATATGGTTCTTCCCCTTCACTAAAGGTTGTAATATCCTCAAATTCCTGAAGAGTTGAATGTATTATTCTTCTTTCGTATGGGTTCATAGGCTCAAGTTCAACATTCTTACCAGTCTTTTGAACTCTCTCTGCCAATCTCTTGGCAAGTCTTTGAAGCGTTTCTTCCCTCTTCTTTCTGTAGTCCTCAGTATCAAGAATTACCTTGACAAAGCTGTCTCTTTCCTTATCCTTATTAACCACCAGACTAACAAGATATTGAAGAGAGTCAAGGGTCTGCCCTCGTCTTCCTATAATGACACCCATTTTGGGTCCAGCCAGATTTATATAAAAGCCTTCATTCGTATCTCGAATTCTAATCTCTGCCTTTATATCCATTGACTCTAATACGTCCCTTAAAAACTTTTTTGCCTTTTCCTTCTCGAGCGTTAAATCTGTTATTCTTGGCTCTTTATTCTCTGCTCTCTTTTCTGTTTTCTTCTCACGAGCTTTATTCGGAGCCTTTTCTTCCTTAATTGATACTTTTACTTTTGCAAGCTTAGAACCAATACCAAATATCCCTTTAGTCGGCTTTTCCAGTACCTCAATCTCCACGTTTTCCTTGTCAGCCTTTAATTCTTCTAAAGCTAATTTAACAGCTTCATCTATTGTCTTTGCTGACTTTTCTATCATCACCATTTTTATTCTACCTCCTTTTTTTCTTTTGAAGGCTTCATCATAAAATACTGCTGAACTATAGTAAAGACATTACCTGCTATCCAGTACAATGCAAGTCCTGCAGGTACACTAAGGGTTATCCATCCAAACATTATAGGCATCATATTTGTCATCATTTTCTGTGTCGGATCTACTTTGCCTTTATTTGGAGTTATCATTCTCATCTGATAATATGTAGTTGCTGCTGATAATATTGCTAAAATCGGCAGTCCGAAGCCTGCAACCCTAATCACCGTTGACGCCATTTCTGATTTGCTAAGATCAGTAATCCACCAGAAGTTTTTTGCAATTCCTGCATATATATTAGCGTCTAAAAAAACATATTTGACCGGATCCTGTATAACATAGTACAAAGAGAAAAGAATAGGCATTTGTATAAGAGCCGGTAAACATCCCGAAGCCGGATTGTAATTATGCTCTTTATAAAGCTCCAGAAGCTTCTGATTCATCTTTTCTTTATCATTTTTGTACTTCTCTTGTATTTCCTTCATCATAGGGCTTATTACATTCATTCGTTTAGTAGACTCGGTCTGCTTGATGTTGATCGGGAGCAGCAGTACCTTAGTCAATATTGTAAAAATGATTATTGAGTATCCATAATCTCCTACAAAATCAAATATGATTCTCAACAAACTACCTAGCGGGCCAGCAATAAAATCTAACAAGTTTTTTCCCCCTTATATTCTGTTTATATTAAAACCTAAGGTTTTTCTTTCTTTTCCGGTACAGGATCATATCCGCCGGGGTTAAAAGGATTACATCTTAGGATACGTCCTGCAGACAGATATACGCCAAATATTACTCCATGGGTATTAATTGCTTCAATAGCATAATTCGAGCATGTGGGTATGAACCTGCACTTGCCCGTAGCCAATGGCGAAATAAATATCTGATATGCTCTTATAATAATAATGAAAAACTTCTTCATTTATTCCTCGCTTTTTTTAAGCTTGGCTTTCCTCATTATTGACATAATATTATTCTCAATTAATTTATAATCGGCTGCTGCGCTTCCAACTCTCGCAGTAAAGACAATGTCAAAACCCAGTTTATTGTTGTCGGAATATTTTCGGTATACTTCCTTCATGAGTCTTTTTACTCTATTTCTTACAACACTATTTCCTACTTTCTTACTTACCGAGAAACCTACCCTGTTTGAGGCAGAATTATTCAAAATTATATACATGACAACATATTTTTCAACGTAATATCTTCCTTCACTATATACCTTTTTAAATTGGTAATTCTTCTTTAGCTTATACAACGTTGTCATATCCTGCCTCCATTTTAAAGACTACAGAAAAAGGCCACAGTTGCGGCCTTATACTGTCAATCTTTTTCTACCTTTTAATCTTCTTCTTCTAAGAACGTTCCTACCTGTAGCAGTACTCATTCTCTCTCTGAAGCCATGAACTTTCTTTCTTTGCCTTTTCTTTGGCTGATATGTCATTAACACAATACACACCCCCTAACTTCTGTACTACATAAATCACACTAGCATTCTTACATTTTATCAAACAGACAGCTCTGTATAATAGGTTAGGCCTAATGTTGGCTGCGATGATGGAATGTAATCGCATTTGTAAGATCTATATCATGCATTTATACAATAAAGCATAATTCACCACTTTACTATTAAAATTATATAGACATTGACAGTTCGTGTCAATATAATATTTTGTCCCAATTCTATACATTTTACTACCCTTCAAGGTGTTTAGCATATTGACAATTTATCAATTTCGACTATTAGTATATGCATTATTGCTTTCCGTTCTTGTGGATAAATGTATCATCTCACCTCAAATATTGTGGATAATTATCTTATTTTTATTGAACTTAGCCTTTTGTTTTGCTATTATAGTTATATGATTGTGTATAACCCTATAATTTTATAAAAGTTATCAACAACTGTGTATAATTTGTGTATAACTCAAGGGTATTGTGTATTAATTACTTCTTTGTTGTCTATAATCTAATAAATACCTATAAGTTATATGTGAATAAGTACATTTTTTTCTTGTTGACAAGATAAAATATATTATTTTTATACAGAATTATATTAACAATTTATACACATTTTTATTCATTATTATGTTGTCATATGGCTGTCTACGTTTCATAAAGTCGTTGTGTATAAGCATGTTAATAATTTAGTTGGTTAAGGAGGCTGGGTATGTACTCTCATATCACAGATATCTGGGAAAAGACTCTAGATGTAATAAAAGTTGAATTAACAGAAGTAAGTTTCAATACTTGGCTTAAAGCAATACAACCTATTTCTACGCGGGACAACCTTGTTACGTTTTCCGTGCCTGATGATTTTACAAAGGGAATACTTGAAGCAAGATATGTTACTCTTATAAAAAACGCTTTGAAGCAGGTTTCCTCTGAATATTACGATATCAAATTCATAATACCTACTGAAGAGAATTATGCTTCTATAATGAGGGAGAATACTGAGCGAAATCAAATAGAGGAAACAGTTAACACCTCCCTAAATCCCAAGTATACTTTTGATACCTTCGTTATAGGCAACAGCAACCGCCTTGCCCATGCAGCCTCGGTTGCAGTAGCAGAATCACCCGCAAAGGCGTACAACCCTCTTTTTATTTATGGAGGTGTTGGGTTGGGAAAAACTCATCTTATGCACGCAATAGGCCACTATATATCAAAACAGAATAAAAAAGCAAAAGTGGTTTATATTTCTTCTGAAACCTTCACAAATGAACTTATTAACTCAATTAGAGATGATAGAAACAATGAGTTCAGAGGTAAATATAGAAATGTAGACGTACTATTAATTGACGATATACAATTCATTGCTGGAAAGGAAAGTACCCAGGAGGAGTTCTTCCACACGTTCAACTCTTTATATGATGCAAATAAGCAAATAATTATCTCAAGTGATAGACCTCCAAAAGAAATCCGAACCTTGGAGGATAGGCTCAGATCAAGGTTTGAGCAAGGGTTGATAGCAGATATACAACCACCTGATCTTGAAACCAGGGTAGCTATATTGAAGAAAAAGGCAAGATCAGAAAACCTCTCTATTTCAGATAATGTAATGCTTCTTATAGCAAAAAAAATTCATTCAAATATTAGAGAGCTTGAAGGAGCTTTAATTAGAATAGTAGCGTATTCTTCTCTTACAAATGGTGAGATAAATGAAGATCTTACAAATGAAGCTTTAAAGGACATAATATCCAACTCCAAGCCAAAGCTGGTTACACCCGCTGCTATAAAAGATGTTGTTGGTCAGTACTACAGTATAAAGCTGGAAGATTTCAATGCAAAGAAAAGAAACAAATCAATAGTTTTGCCAAGGCAAATTGCGATGTTCCTTTGCAGAGAACTTACAGACCTTTCCTTGCCAAGGATTGGTGAAGAATTTGGCAGGGACCACACCACTATAATGCATGCTTATGAGAAGATATCTAATGATATGAAAATTGACAGTCAATTGAAATCAGTTTTAGAAGAGCTCAAAAGCAAAGTTGAAACCTAAAGGATATGATTTTAACACTAATATCCTGTTGATATATTATTGATAAACTGTTGATAATTTTTTTTAGTATTTTAGTTGTCCTTTTCTATCAACAATTTTTGTTAAAATACTCCACAGATTATGAACACAAGGTTTCATAGCGTAACAACAACATTAAGGGCTTTTGCACTTATTAACAGCCCCTACTACTATTACTACTATAATTATTATATTATATTATATTAAAATGATTTTCGGAGGTTATCCACAATGAAAATAATTACTACAAAATCTTCTCTCCTGGAAAGCATAAATATAGTTCAAAAAGCAGTACCGTCAAAAACTACTTTACCAATTCTAGAAGGTATTCTTTTTGAGGCTAAAAACGGAAAGCTGAAGCTAACAGCAACAGATCTGGAAATAGGAATAGAGACACTATCAAATGTAGATGTAATAGAGCCCGGTAAAGTAGTGCTATCCTCCAGAATAGTTGGAGATATTGTTAGAAAGCTTCCAGATGCAGATATAGAGATAGAAACAGCAGGGGGAAACCTGGTATATATAAAAAGTGAACGGTCAAATTTTAAAATTGTTACTCTTCCTCATGATGAATTCCCAGAGCTTCCAGTAGTAAAGAAAGAAAATGGAATTACTCTTTCCCAAAATCTTCTTAAAGATACTATAAAGCAAACAATATTTGCCGTATCATCAGATGAAGTAAGACCTATACTTACAGGAGTACTTTTTGATGTAGATGGTGAAAAACTTACAATGGTAGCTCTTGACGGCTTTAGAATGGCTGTAAAATGGAACGGAATAATAAATGACAACAGCTTTAAGGCAGTTATTCCAGGAAAAACTCTTTTAGAAATAGGTAAAATACTGAATGAGAATGAGAATCCTATAAATATTTATTTTTCGAAAAATCACATTCAAGTCCAAATTGAGGATACAATAATTATATCAAGACTCCTGGAAGGAGAATTCATTAATTATAAACAGATAATACCATCAGAATACAAGATAAAAGTAAAAGTATCTTCAAGCAAACTTATGGAAGCTTGTGACAGAGCTGCTTTGTTTGCCAGAGACTCCAGCAATAATATGATTAAGTTTGAAATAAATGATGATATTATGGTTATTACGTCAAACTCTCAAAATGGTGATGTTCATGAAGAACTGAAGATTCAAAAAGAAGGAAACGATATAGAAATAGCTTTTAATGCAAAATATTTTATAGATGTGCTAAAGGTTATTGAAGGTGAAGAAATAACAATAGAGTTTACTACAAATGTAAGCCCAAGCATAATAAGGCCAGGTGACAATACAGGATACTTATACCTTGTACTTCCGGCAAGGTTCAAAAAGAATAATTAAATGTGTTTTAAAAACCACCCAATCAGGGTGGTTTTAATCAAAATAGGAAGAGAGTGAAAAAATGCGAGAAGTAAAGATAGCTACAGAATTTATAAAACTGGACCAGTTTTTGAAATTTGAGAGTCTTGTTGGATCAGGCGGAGAAGCAAAAAACATAATAAAAGATGGAATGGTGAAGGTCAATGGAAGCATTGAAACGGCTAGAGGCAAGAAGCTTCATAAAGGAGATACAGTAGAAGTTTTTAGTAAAGTAATTAAGATAATATAATTTATTGTCGGGGTGCTTATATTGTATATTAAAAGGGTTAATTTAAAAAGTTATAGAAATTATCCGACTCTTGAAATAGAATTAGGTAAAGGGGTTAATATATTTTATGGTCAAAATGCACAAGGAAAGACAAACATTATAGAATCCATATATATGGCCTCAACCGGTAAGTCGCATCGAACACAGAAGGATTCGGAGCTTATTATGTGGAATTGCGATAATGCCAAAATAAAAATTGAGTTTCAAAAAGAAAATGATGAAAAGACAGTAGAAATATATTTAAATAAAAGTTTAAAAAAACAAATAAAGCTGAACGGAGTAAGGATAAGCAAAATAGGTGAGCTTATAGGCAACCTAAACACTGTAATATTCTCTCCGGATCATATGAAAGTAATAAAAGAAGGACCCGTTGAAAGAAGAAGATTCATGGACATAATATTGTCTCAGGTCAAACCAGGGTATTATTATAATCTGGTTCAATATTTGAAGGTACTTGAGCAAAGAAATAATCTTCTAAATGAAGCGAGAAAGAATGGAAGCTTGCTTAAGACAATTGATATATGGAATGAGCAGTTGGCTGACTTTGGTACTAAGATAATTATGACAAGACATTATTTCGTTGATAAAATATGCAGCATGGCAGCAGAGACTCATGAAAGAATATCAAATGGTAAAGAGAAGCTGGAGCTTAAATATAAATCCTCTATAGATTATCTGGACTGTTCAGAAAATGAAATCAAAAAAGCCTTTATAGATGCACTGGAGAAGTCAGTCAGTATTGATTTAAAAAGAGGTGCTACTCATAAGGGGCCTCATAGGGATGAAATAATGTTCTATATAAATGAAAATGAGGTGAAAACCTATTCATCCCAAGGACAGCAGAGAACAGCCCTGCTTTCTCTGAAAATATCCGAGCTGAAATACATGGAAAACGAGACAGGAGAATTGCCTATACTCCTTTTGGATGATGTTTTTTCCGAACTTGATACAGAAAGGCAAAAATATTTGGTTGATTTTATAAAAAACATACAAACTATTATAACTTGTACAGATGTAGAGTATCTTGAAAAGCTCAAGCTTGAAGGTTCGAAGGTGTATGAAGTTGTTGATGGAATGGTAATAAAAGTATAATAAACACATTTTAAAAAAAATCACGGAAAAGATTTTAAGGACTAATTTAATTTCCGTGATGTACACTAGGGAAACAGAAGTGTGAAAAATCTTTTTCACATTCTGTTTTGGATAAAGCTTTTAGTTTTTTGCACAAAAGGTTATAATAATATAGTATGGACAAAATATGGCTATTTGGAAGCAAGGGAGGACAAGTTGATGTTTATGCATCTTGGCGGAGATGTTGTAATATCTCTAAAGGATATAATTTCAATAATGGATATAGAATCCAGCAATACATCCAGCAATACTAGGGATTTTCTAAAGACTGCTGAGGATGAGGGCTTCATAAGGAGAATATCACAGGATGAAGCTAAATCTTTTGTTTTGGCGGAAAAGGATAAAAAGACAATAATATATTTGTCTCCCATATCTTCTGTGACCTTATACAAAAGAGCCGGATTCATAGATGATATATCGTTGAAGTAAAGGGGGAACGTACAGAAATGGTAGAAAAAAAGAATACATCAGCATATGAAGCAGAGCAGATTCAAGTACTTGAGGGGTTAGAGGCCGTAAGAAAAAGGCCTGGAATGTATATAGGCAGCACTGGTGCTAAGGGTCTTCACCACCTGGTTTGGGAGGTAGTCGACAACAGTATAGATGAAGCATTGGTAGGCGTCTGCAAAAATATTAACGTAACAATTCATTCTGACAATTCAATAAGCAATGAAGACGATGGCAGAGGCTTCCCTGTAGGAATTCATCCAAAGCTTGGCAAGCCTGCAGTAGAAGTTGCTCTTACAGTTCTTCATGCAGGAAGTAAATTCGGAGGCGGAGGCTACAAGGTTTCTGGCGGATTGCACGGAGTTGGTGTTTCTGTAGTTAATGCTTTATCTGAATGGCTTGTGGTAGAAGTAAAGAGAGATGGAAAAGTATATCAGCAAAGGTATGAAAGAGGAACACCTGTTACTGAGCTGAAGGTTATAGGCTCAAGTAAAAATACAGGAACAACGGTAACTTTCAAACCGGATAATCAAGTATTTGATGAACTGGAGTATAGCTTTGAAACTTTAGAGCATAGACTCAGGGAGTTGGCATTCCTTAACAAGGGGATAAAGATAAACCTCAAGGATGAGAGGGATAATACTGAAAAGACCTTTCAATATGAGGGCGGAATAATATCCTTTGTGAAATATCTAAACAAAAATAGAGAGGTTCTTCATAAAGACCCAATATATTTTGAAGCCAGAAAAGAAGATATTGATGTTGAAATAGCACTTCAGTATAATGACGGGTATTCTGAAAGTATTTTCAGCTTTGCCAATAACATAAACACCTTAGAGGGTGGAAGTCATATGACTGGCTTTAAAAATGCAGTAACCAAAGTAATAAATGATTATGCCAGAAAGTACAAATATCTTAAAGAGAATGATGTAAACCTTATTGGAGAAGATGTAAGAGAAGGTATGTCTTGTGTTGTAAGCATAAAGCTCACTGATCCGCAGTTTGAGGGGCAGACTAAGACAAAGCTTGGAAACCCTGAAGTAAGGGGAATAGTTGATAGTGTAGTTGTAGAGAAATTTGAAGCATTTCTGGAAGAAAATCCTCAAAGTGCAAAGATAATAATGGATAAAGCGCTGACTGCTGCAAGAGCGAGGGATGCTGCAAAAAAAGCAAGAGAGCTTACAAGGAGAAAAACAGTACTTGAAAGCACTACTCTTCCTGGTAAATTGGCAGACTGCTCTGAGAGAGACCCTAAGCTTTGTGAAATATATATAGTTGAGGGTGACTCCGCAGGAGGCTCTGCTAAGCAGGGAAGAGATAGAAAGTATCAGGCAATACTTCCTTTGAGAGGTAAAATACTAAATGTAGAAAAGGCGCGACTTGATAGAATATTGACCAGTGAGATGATCAGAGCAATGATAACAGCTTTTGGAGCGGGTATCAGTGATGATTTTAATATAGAAAAAATGAGATACGGAAAGATAATAATGATGACTGATGCTGATGTAGACGGTGCGCACATAAGAACGTTACTTTTAACCTTCTTCTACAGATATATGGGTCCCTTGGTAGACGCCGGATGTGTTTATATTGCTCAGCCCCCTCTATACAAGGTTAGAAAGAAAAACAAGGATTATTATGCATATAACGATAAAGAGCTTGAAAATGTATTCAAGGAGATAGGAAGAGATGGATCAAGCATACAGAGATACAAGGGTCTTGGAGAGATGAATGCTGAGCAGCTATGGGATACTACAATGAATCCCGAGACTAGAATTTTGCTGCAGGTAACAATGGAGGATGCTGTTGCAGCTGATGAGATATTTACGATTCTAATGGGAGATAAGGTAGAGCCAAGAAGAGAATTTATAGAGCAAAACGCTAAATATGTTAGAAATCTTGATGTATAATGAAAACTGGCGAAAGCCAGTTTTTTCAGCTGCTAATATTAAAGCGTCAAACTTCATATATTAATTATAAATAGATAGAATGAATTAAAAGAAGCAAAAATTAGGGAGAAGGTAACCATGCAAACCAAAACAAGTAATAGTACAGGCACAGATGTAATTCTTGAAGTCAAAGAACTGACAAAGTATTATAAATGTGATGATGCGGAAGATAATATAAATAGTATAATAGGCTTCCTGAAAAGAAAAGAGGATCTGGGTATAAAGGGAGTATCCTTTGATATTTGTAAAGGCAGTATTATTGGACTTAGAGGAAAGAAAAAGTGCGGAAAATCAACGCTGCTGAAGCTGATTGCAGGAATAATCAAACCATCTTCGGGCAACATTTTTTACAAGGGACTGAAAATGAACAGTCAACAGCTGAGAGAGATTGTATCATATATTTCAAAGGAACAGCCAAGCAGTCAGGAATACAATTGTACACTTTTTGAAAATTTAATTCAGTATACATGCAAAGAACAGAAGGAAAGATGTGACGTAGTTGACAAAGCAGAGAAGCTTATTAATGATTTTGAGCTTGAAGACTATAAGTATAAAGAGGTCATAAAGCTTCCCAGCTCTGTTCGCAGCAAAATGTTCATTATAAGGGGCTTCTTAAGTCCCAAAACAATAATATGTTTTGACCATCCGCTGATGTTTATAGAGGAAAAGCTGCAAGACACCTTTAAAAAACATATGAACGAGCTGGTGAAGGCAGGCAAGACGATTATAATATCAACGGATGAGGAAAATATATTAGAAAGCATATGTAATGAGATAATCATACTTGATTGAGCACATTAGGAATTTACATTTGGTAAGGCGAATTCAACAACAGATAATGAGGCAGTTGTATGAAATTTGAATAACAAACAGAAAAAGTATTTCATAAGATGTGGACAGCCGTGATAAGACACGGCTTTTTCTTAAATTTAAGTAATTTTTTCACAGAATTGAAAATAAAATAATAAATTGGACAAAAATTATTAATAGTTTTATAATTAATATGTATTTGTATGCTAAAAATTAATATTCATATAAGCTTTGGAGGTAATAGATTTGGATTACGAAAACCAAAAGATAGTGCCGGTAGGCATTGAAGACGAAATGAAAAAATCATTTATCGATTATGCGATGAGTGTTATAGTTCAGCGTGCATTGCCTGATGTAAGAGATGGTTTGAAGCCCGTTCACAGAAGAATTCTGTTTGCAATGAATGAATTAGGGTTTACTCCCGATAAACCGCATAGAAAGTCTGCAATGTCAGTAGGTGAAGTTTTAGGTAAATATCATCCACATGGTGATTCTTCTGTTTATGATGCAATGGTCCGAATGGCTCAGGACTTTTCTCACAGATATATGCTTATTGACGGACACGGGAACTTTGGTTCTGTAGACGGAGATAGTGCGGCTGCAATGCGTTATACAGAAGCCAGAATGTCTAAAATAGCTGTGGAATTGTTAAGAGACATAGACAAGGAAACTATTGACTTTACTCTAAACTATGATGAGAGTCTTAAAGAACCAACAGTTCTTCCTGCTCGTTATCCAAACCTATTGGTAAACGGAAGCAGTGGTATTGCTGTAGGTATGGCAACCTCAATACCACCACATAACCTGGGAGAGGTTATTGACTGTGTAATTGCAAGCATAGATAATCCGGAAATAGAACTGGAGGAAATGCAAAAATACATCAAAGGTCCTGATTTTCCTACAGGCGGCATAATAATGGGCAGGGAAGGCATGAGAAAAGCCTATAGCACCGGAAGAGGGAAGGTTACTGTAAGAGCTAAAGTAGAAATTGAGGAAATGAGCGGCAATCGACAAAGAATCATCGTCAATGAAATACCGTATCAGGTGAATAAAGCGTCAATGATAGAAAAAATCGCCGACCTGGTAAAGGAAAAAAAGATTGAAGGCATTTCTGATCTAAGGGATGAATCAGACAGAAGCGGCATGAGAGTTGTAATAGAACTGAAAAGGGATGCAAATTCTCATATTATACTGAATCAGCTTTATAAACATACTCAAATGCAGGATACCTTCAGTATAATTATGCTTGCTCTTGTTAATGGTCAGCCAAAGGTTCTGAACCTTAAGAGCATAATAACCCATTATATAAATCATCAGAAGGATGTTGTGACAAGAAGAACCCAGTATGATCTCAAGAAGGCTGAAGCCAGGGCACATATTCTGGAAGGCTTGAGGATAGCTCTTGACAACATAGATGAAATAATAAACATACTAAGAAGCTCCAAGAATGTTGCAGAAGCTAAAGAAAGAATGATGTCCAAATTCGGATTGTCTGAATTGCAGGCTGATGCTATAGCGGAAATGAGACTCAGAAGCTTGACCGGTTTGGAAAGAGGCAAAATAGAAGAAGAATATCTTGGATTAATAAAAAATATTGAATATTTCAGATCACTTCTTAGCAATGAGCAGAAGCTATTCATGGTTATAAAAGAAGAGCTTCTCGAAATAAGAAAGAGATTTGCAGATAAAAGACGAACCCAAATAACAGCAGCATTAGAAGAGTTTGATGCAGAGGATTTCATAGATGAAGAAGAAGTAGCTGTCACTATGACCCACTTTGGATATATAAAGAGACTGCCGGCAGATACATACAAGAGCCAGAGAAGGGGAGGCAAAGGAATAACAGGACTTCAGACAAGAGAAGAGGATTTTGTAGAAAATCTGTTCATAACCTCTACTCATAACTATATTTTGTTCTTTACCAATAAGGGAAAGATGTTTAAGCTGAAGACATATGAGATTCCGGAAGCTGGCAGGCAAGCTAAAGGAACAGCTTTGGTCAATCTTTTGCAGCTCAGTCCGGAAGAAAAGGTCAGTGCTGTAATAAACATAAAAGATTTTGAAGACGGGAAATATCTTATCTTCATGACAAAGGGCGGGTTAGTTAAAAAGACGGAATTGAAGGAGTATGAAACTTCAAGAAATACAGGCATAACGGCAATAACCCTGCTTGATAATGATGAATTGATTGGTGTCAAACTTACTCGCGGAACTACCGAAATTATCGCTGCGACAAAGAACGGACTGTCAATAAGATTCCCTGAAAGTAATGTAAGGTCTATGGGACGCGGTACCCAGGGTGTAAAAGGAATAACCCTGAATCCTGACGATGCAGTAATAGGTATGGACATTCTGGAAGAGGGCGCTGACCTTCTGGTAATCAGTGAGAAAGGCTTTGGAAAGCGTACGCCTGTTGGGGAATATAGAGTTCAGACAAGAGGAGGAAAAGGAATATTAACCTCCAAGATAACCAGTAAGACTGGACACGTAGTTGGAATGAAGGTTGTAAAGGACAACGATGAAATAATGATTATAAATATGTCAGGTATAATCATTAGATTGAATGTGAATGAGGTTTCAGAAATGGGAAGAAGTACTCAAGGTGTTAAGCTTATGAGGGTTCCTAAGGATGAAAGCATAGTATCAATAGCCAAAATCAGTTCACTGGATGAAGAAGAGCAAGAGCAGGAATAACTGCTCTTTTCTTTTTTATACTCAAAGACTATATATTTTTTTGATAATTTTGTAATTTCTTGTATAATAAGAATAGAATATGTTTTTTGATTTTGAAGGGGGATTAATATGGCTGAAAGGATGATTGAAGTAAACGTGGCCGAATTGCTGCCCGGAGACATATTAGCAGCGGATATATACAGCACGAGCGGTAATACACTTGCCAAAAAAAACACTGTAATATCGGATAATACTATTTTGGGACTTAAAAAAAATCACATAGAATCTGTTTATATATTCAGAGATCTAGGCTATAGTAATTCGGAAGACCTTTTAAACATTAAAGACATTCTCATTAAAGAAGCCATAGAGATAATGGATACCCAGGTAATGAAATTCATAAAGAAGGAAAAAAACATATATGAGCTTAAAGATATTATTATAGATTTATTGAAAAAAGATAAAATTATTAATCTGATGATACCATTAAGAGTAATAGGAGATAATATATTTAGACACTGTATAAGCGTTGCTTTTTATTCTGTTGCTGTTGGAAAGGAAATGTACTTTCCTATTAATAGATTATTTATACTGGGAACTGCAGCTTTGCTTCACGATGTAGGAATGACTGAGATACCGAGAAATATAGTTAATAAAAAGGGGTCATTAACAGAACTAGAAAAAATGATGATTCAGAGGCATCCAAGGTACAGTTTTGAAATTGTTCAAAATGCGGGAGGCTTCAGTGCTGAGATTTACAATATAATTCTTGAGCATCACGAACGGTATGATGGTACTGGATATCCTGGTGGATTGGTCAATGACAAAATACACACAATGGCAAAGATAATTGCAGTCTGCGATGTATATGAGGCATTAACCAGTGACAGGCCATACAGATCAAAACACACGAGGTCTGAAAGTGTGGAATACCTGTTGGGGTCAGGCAACTTCTATTTCAATCATGAAATAGTGAAGGCTTTAATAAACACAATAGTAATATATAGATATGGACAGTGGGTTGAGCTAAGCACAAAAGAAATAGGGGTAGTAATAGACGACGAGGTCCAAGGATTTAATATAAAGCCTAAAGTTATGGTGTACTTCAATGTGGAAGGACGGCAGCTTAGAGAACCTAAATTGGTTGACTTATCTCTTAGAGAAAGCATAAACATATCAATTCTAAGAAATATTTAAAAATTCCGATATTATACAAATAATAAGTGAATAAACGGTTTATAATATAAAAGGCTGCTATTGAAACATTGTAATGGATAGAGAAGCCTTTTTGTTTCGTAAACATGTAATAACTTACCAGTTGCAATGGTGGATTAAAAATGATAAGATAAGATTCCTGTCGCAAACAGCACAGGAAAACAGACAGCAAGCCTTAAACTTCCAGTTGACTCTGGAAGATATACATGGTAGAATGTAATTCCTGCCTCGGTAACGAAGCGGAAAAACAGACAGAAAAGAAAGACGCAAATTGCCACTAAAAACCAGTAAAAACGTTGTTGACAACGGTTTGGCGGTGTGGTAATATAGTAAAGGTCGGCGGCAGAAACGCCGGCAGA
>DASPIR010000013.1 GCA_035628995.1 Clostridia bacterium
ATACATAGCTTAGGCCTCTCTGAAGAAGTTCTTTTGCCCGGTCCCGTATTCCCTTTGAGATGTATATTTCCGCAAGCTTGACACAAGCCGTACGCCCCAGCTTGTACAGGTTTTCCCCGAACACCATGTCCAGGAACATCCTGTCTCTTTCATAATCCAGCCTTCCACTCAGTTGTATCTCTGAAAGCAGCTTCACAAAATGTGCTTCATAGTTCTCTGCTATGCCCCAACTTATGCAGGTATCTATTGATTTTTGCGCATATTCCCCTGCCTTTACATAATCTCCTATTGAATAGTAGAACTCAGCCCTGCAGTGGTGGAATAAATCCATAAGATTTCCTGAATATTTGGAGTTAATAAAGTCCTCTTGCATGTCATTTTGCATTGCAAGCGCTTTATTGTAATCTTCTATCTGTATGTTTGTCATAGCCATATTCATGTATATTATAAACTCCGCATACATATCCCTTATAAGTATGATGTTTTCCAGAGAATTTTGGTAAAAGTGAAGTGCCTCGGAATATTTGTCCTCCATTCTATATTGCTCAGCGATGTTGTTATAGCTAATGCCCACATAATATATATCACTGACTCTCTGACTTATGCTTAAGCATTTTTCATAATATTCCCTGGCTTTTTGTATGTCATTGTAACTGTAATATATTGATCCTATGGAGGTCAGAGGATACAACATCTTTCTGAAATTTCCCATGCTCTCAAGAATCTGCAGGCTCTCTGTTAATGCAGCAAGACCTTCTTCATGCCTGCCCTTATAAGCCTTAAACCTGCCGTAAATTCCAAGCAGTCTTGCATATAGAAATCTGTATTCCTCTTTATCTATGCTGCCTATGGCATTTTCCAGTATCTTTATGTAAGCGCTGAACTTTCTTTTATGGAGCATCATTCTGTTTATGACAATTATATGCTCGTACATACCTTTCTTGTAGTCCGTGGATCTAAGCAGCTTTTTAGCCCAGGCAAGATACTTGAGAGAAGTCTTTTTGTCATTCAATTTATACAGCAGTGAATACTTTTTTATATAAACGTCTATTATCAAATAATTGTTTTTAGTATCTTTAGCCACATTTTCAACAATATTATAATGAAAAATAGCCTTTGAATATTCACCCATGCGCTCGTACAGCTCACCTAACTTAGTACAAACCAACACTTTTTCCTCGATGATATTCTCATTGGAAAATAAGCTGTAAGTGTGCTCAAGGAACTGTATTGCCTGGCCTATTGAGTTATCCTCAATCATCTCATTTGCAGAGTTCACCAGATATTGTTTAACCTCCAGATGCCAATTAGCTCTCAGCATCTGGTGGATTAATTCATCTTCATTCTCTCTGTTTTCGCGGCTGAATTTACTTTTTAGTACATAGCTGGCCTTTTCGTGATATTTCTGTCTCAATTGTACCGGTATACCTTCATATATCGACTTTTTTAAAGTCAATGAACTGAAGTTGTATGATATTCCCCAATCGTTCTGTTTTCTTACAAGTATATTTATATAGGAAAGGTAATTCAACTGACTGGCTAGCTTCTCTTGCTTTACTTCTACAAAATTCTCCACCACATCTGACGAAACAGGTATATTAAAAATTGATAGGATTTTTAATATATCCTGATAATTGGCGTTAAGCTTATAAACATTGTTTAATGTATCGATATCATCAGAATATGATAGATTCAACGACTCAAAATCGACCTTATCAAGCACCCAGCTGCCCTTATCATCTACATAAATATTATTGTTCGAGTAAAGCATATAAATAGTATCATATATATACTCAGGACTACCCTTGGTCTTATCATATATTATCCTTGCAAATTCATAGTTCGGCTTGCCCATACCCAAGACCAGCCTTATATACTCCGCTGTATCCTCGAGAGTGAAATTCTTCAGTTCAATACTGTCCAGGGAGTATGCTTCTTTAAGCTTGCCGCAATACTCCTTTACTTCAGTGCTTCGAGAAAATGTATCCTTGTCCGTGGCAAATACAATATAGGTTTTTGAACTGCCCTGGCCCTTCAATATTTCATCAACAAACTCTAATGAATCCTCATCTATCCACTGAAAGTTATCAATAATAAAAACAAAATGAAATCTATTAGAGGCTTCAATTATGAAATTGTTTATCTTTTGAATAAATTTCCCCCTGCCATCCTCCCACAGAGAATTTCCCTCTGTGTTTGAAGGTATGGATCTATATCTGGATATCTGGGATACAACATTGTTCAAATCACCGATATACTTGTCTATAAGTTCTTTATCCGCATATTTGGTAATACTCTTTACAAAGACTTCGAGCAGACTGAATCTTATAAGATCAGACTCGTTAAGAATTGTCTGAATTGGTATAAAGCCCTCATGCTCCACCCTAACACTTAAAGCTTCTAAAAAATCGCTTTTCCCTGAACCTTCCTGACCCACAATTAGTGCTGCTTTATTTGATCTGTCAGCAAAAAAATGTCCTTTTGCATTGTTCAATATCTTATTAATACTATAATACCGTGCCACAGGTTTTATTCTATACTGCGGCATTGCTTGAATGTATTGCTTTTCTATTATGCTGTAGTGCTTGTCAAAACAATCATTTATATTAAAAATAATATCATCGACAGTTTGGAATCTATCACTAAGCTCGGCTGTTGTACATTTTTTAATTATGCTCATTATGTTTTTATCTATTATACTATTGTCATTCAAGTCAAAAGTATTCAAGCCACTGAACAAATGAAAAATTACAGCACCAATAATATAAATATCTGATAGAATGGAATATTCCTTTTTCTTTAATACTTCGGGATCCTTAATACATACGCTATCCTTGCCAATCATTATTTTACTGCTCGTTTTTTGAGGGTATGGTATAGATGCGATTTTCAGACAGTCAATCTTATCATCAAGTACTACCTGCAAATCATTCATATCAATGTAATAAAGAAGAAAGCCCCTCAGATGCAGATATTTAACTGCGGAACAAAGCTCTGCAACCAAATTCAGAACCGTATCCAAATCTTTTCCCTTGCAGTAGTCTATTGCATTGACACCCTCATAGTAGTCATATGTATAATAGTATTGATTCACAGTAACCTGCTTATAGTCAATAAGTCTAATTTTATTGTAAAAATGGAAATCAATAAGATTCGGATGAGAGTACATAGAGTAATCATAAAAGTTATCTTTCATATATTCTATAAAATCCCTGGTCTCTTTTTGGAGGCCAATGATTCTCAAATGCTTAAGCAAATTGCCCTTTTGGATATCCTCAACTACATATGTTGTTCCATATGAATCGTGGCTTTTTGCTTTAACAACGTTATACTGTTCGTTAATAAATTGCATTTGAAATCATCCCCCAAAAAAGTTCATAAGCTTATTTATGAAAAGCATTGATACGTTAATATAATTACTCTGCTGCTTTTTTCGACATAGGCTACCATAAAATCAGTTGTATATCAATTATTTTACCATAATTTTCTGATTAATAGGTAAAAAACATTCCTTAATCTTTCGCATTCAGTGAAACAATGCTTCATTACTTACCCGGAAGCGATCAAGTCTTTAACAAACTACCCACAAGCACGACCCAGGCGGTGATCCAGCTTTCTGCATGAGCTGCCCTCAAGCATCACTGCGCAGAACAGCTATCCTTAATATATCGAAGTCAACAAGCGAAGCTTGTTGCCGCCGGGTAAAAGAAAAAGAACAACAGTTTTCGCTGTTGTTCTTTTCTTTTACCCGGCGGCGATCTACTCTCCCAGGACCCTGCGGTCCAAGTACCATCGACACTGGAGAGCTTAACTTCTGTGTTCGGGATGGGAACAGGTGTGACCTCTCCGT
>DASPIR010000014.1 GCA_035628995.1 Clostridia bacterium
ATGCGGAATGCTTCGTATTTCATCCACCCAGGATAATGTTTCATACCTTTTTTCCCTGCCATAGCAAAACCTCCTATCATAGTTTTATTCTACAATAGGAGGCTTTTAGTTTCACTGTCCGTTTTTTAGGGTTCTATTCAAGTAAATGCAGTGCTTTCTATTAACTCTTTCTAGCAAAGACACGAACTCTTTCAAATCTGCTTTCCTTCCCTGCAATGAGCCTTTTTATATTGCTCCTATGTGTATAAAATATAAATGCCGCTATAATAAAACTGAACACAAGTGCCACCAGTCCGATATTATCCATATTTAATAAATAAAGTGTAATCATTGCGATGGGAAAGGCAACAGCTGCCGTCAATGAGCTTAGAGACACATAGCCACTGCTGGTCAGCACTGCAGCAAATGCTGCAGCCGAAACCAAAAGTGCGATTGGGAATAATGCAAGCAGCACCCCTGTTGAAGTAGCTATTCCTTTTCCGCCTTTAAAATGCGCAAATATAGTGAAACAATGCCCTAATACAGCAGCAGCACCCGCAAGTATGGGAACAAGTATACCGTTTTCAGTAGGAACTCCGGATATATTTAATCTTGATACCCATGCTGCTGCAGCAAAGCCTTTAAAAATATCCACAGCTACAACCAAAATTCCGGCCTTCCAGCCCATAACCCTGAAAGAATTTGTGCCTCCAGCATTTCCACTTCCATAGTTTCTAATATCAATTCCTTTTATAATCTTACATACAATTATGCTGGTAGGTATGGAACCAATAAGGTAACTGAGAATGATTATAACAACAATGTTGACCATACTAATCATTATTATTCCTCCCCATTTATATTAGATAGCAGTTATTTAGCTTGTCTTACCTAATACGTTCTCTTCTTATTGGATATATACAGCAAGCTGCTGCTCCTTTTGTTTAATGCAAAGAACATGTAAGCACTTTAATGTCACATTTTAAAACTGTTGATGTTAAATGTCTTCCCCTTTGCAGCTTCTATAATCTTATCAACGGCTGATGTTTCATCTGTCGTGCAAATGCAGCACAGATTAAAACCCTTTTTCTTAATAAGAGCGGAAACCTCAATACAATCTGTCAGTGGGCAATCACTCTTAAAGGGTACATTCGGTTCACCGTCAGTAAGCAATACAATATTTATATTCTTCTTTAAGCTTCTGGCTGCATATTCATACGCAACATTTAACCCATGGGCAAGAGGGGTAACCTCCTGAATCTCAATCTTGTCTATCAATTTCCTGATAGACTCTTTGTTATTTGTAAACTTTGAGTACAGATATGCATTTTTACTTGAAAACGTAACTATTGCAGCCCCTCCTTTCAGCTTACGGCATATTTCAATCACCATTCTTTTGACTGATTCTATATTATCCCCCCTCATACTCTGGCTGTTATCTATTATAAATATGGTATTCCTATAATCTTTTACAGCTCCTCTATATACTTTTATATCTCTATCCTCAATTTCACTGTCCTGATTTATCCAATATCTCTTTTTGAGCAGAGAAACTACTGTCCCGCTAATATCTATATTTTCAATCCAGTCATCTTTATGATAAGGAATGTATATTTTACTATTCTCATCTTTATCTCCTTCTGTTTCTTCTTTTATGAGACAAGAATTCTTTTTCAGATATCTGATAACCTTCTGGATTTTATCAGTGTTTTCTATCTTGTCGATACCATTATTTTTACTGAATAAGCCTCCTCCGACCAAAGCGCTGATATCCATGCCTCCTCTTTTCATTCGTATTGGAGTATCGGAGTATTCACCGCTAAACTTATCCCTTGGACTTTTGAATATGAGAAAACTGCTGAAAATTCGATATCTTCGGCATCTGAACTTCTTTATTTTTTTAAGACTTAATCCCTCTGACAATATACACTCTTCTATAGTACAAACCGCAGGAATTATCTTTCCATACATGTCAGACCGTATCTTTATGGCAATATGAACATGAGATCTGTTTGTAAAGCTGTTACGCAAAAACAGATCCTTGCCGTTTCCTGCGATAGCACCATTACTCTCTTTATCCTGTACAACAATTTCCACACCTTGAATGAATAATTCTTTCAATCTTTTCAATATTTCACTGCAATTAACATTTCCGCCGCTGTGAAAAGTATCAATATGAACATATGAGCCTGCGCTTTCCTGTCCGTAAAGGCTATTCCCCAAATCCTTTGACTTTATGATTATAACCTCACCTTTACCGACATTGAAAAGATGGAGTTTTGTGCTCACAATGCTGCTTTCCCCAATGCGCACACCCCGATGGCTGTTTAATTCGGATATTATCTTATTCTTGAAGAAAATCTCATTGTGTATCAATTTTCCTTATGTCCTTTCCTGTAACCACCCAATTATCTTCATCAATATCTATAAGGGGCCTTGCATCCTCCAGGGATTCGCTGTTTGAACTGCTTTTTCCCTTCGCATTCTTTTTAGACATACTTGCCAGTCTGGACATAAAACCCTCACGCGGTAAATCCAGACCGTCCGGATTATTGTTTATGTTGTCAGAATCGGTCTTCAAATATTGAATAGCCTTTTCCTTATATTCACTCTCTATATTTGACATATAGCTTATTACCTTCACAACATTTTCTTTCGTAACGCGATTCCTATGCTCAAGCATTGAAAGTATTTTTGCTCCTTGCAGAATTGACTTTATAGGTCTTATGCTTTCCATACTGAAATTTTTATAGAGCTTTGCCATTAGCAAATATATTTCATCAGGGACTTCCGGTTCCCCTACCTTTTCTTCACTGAATATTTTCAGAGTGTGCTCCAGATCATCAAGATAAAACCGGCCGGGTCCACAGATAACTTCTTTTATCTCTTCAATCGATTCAGGCCTTTTCACATTAACCTCAAAGTCAAACCTATCGCTCAACTGTTTCCTTATATCCTTAATATGTCCTGGTTCCTCATCAGGATTTGAAGCTGCCCAGATTGATATACTTACAGGAAGTTCAATATCAGAAAGTCCTGTCTCTTCAATCTGTATCCTTCCCGGTTTTGTCCCCATTACATCAAGCAGTATATCTGTGATCTGAGCTGATGTTTCTGCCAGGCGATTGATTTCGTCAATAAATATAATACCCCGGTTTGCTCGTGGGATTGTCCCCAGTAAAAAAGCAGCTTCCGGGCTGTCCTTGTCTATCAGCTTTTTAAGATCTATACCCCCAGCTACGGTCCCCGGTTTTGCTGAATGGGATATTTCCAAAAAAGGCATAGGTATATATTCTCTACCCAGCGATTCTATTCCTTCTTTGCTCATTCCACGGTGCATATTACATACCGGATGTTCCGGGCTGCAGTTAAAAGAACAGTCTTTTATCCTTTCTATGTAAGGAAGTACATTCTTAAATGCCCTGATTATCGTCGTCTTGCCGATCCCTCTCAGCCCTGTGGCATGTACATGTACCGGCACCCCAATGTAAGTCGATAGTGCTGATATTTTAAGACATTCAACCATATTCCTGTTTCCATTATGCAATACAATATCATTGTTATATTTCAATTATATCCCTCCCTATACTATTATTCTTAAAAGTGTTACTATTATGCTCTCTTATAAAAATAACTTTAACTCAATAGTACTTATAGGGTGGGGTATACTATCTATATGAAACACCCTTCGGTTTAAATCTGCAATCTGAAACCGGAGGGTGTCTGCAATTGATTAATACGATACATTCTATTTAACAATATCATATCTCCGGGCTTTCAGCGCCACCGTCTTATGCGTAATCCCCAAAGCCTTCCCCGCAGCGTTGAAACTCCCATACTTCACCAAGGCCTGTTTTATTATCTCCTTCTCATACTCTTCCAAAGTAGCTATATTCCCTGCGTTATTCATATTAATAAGCGTTGCATTGCAGTCTGTACATACGTTTACTTGATAAAGTGAAGATATGTATGAAGGAAGATTGCTGATTTCTATCTCATCGCCATCAGCCAGGGCAATGACTCTTTCTACTAGATTTTCCAATTCTCTTATATTGCCAGGCCAATCGTAGTTATGCAGACAGCTGTTTGCCTCTTTGGAGATACCTTTAATTTCCCTTCCCATATTTGAACTTATTTCTTTTACAAAATACTGAAGCAGCATGGAAATATCCTCTCTTCGTTCCTTCAAGGTCGGTACATAGATAGGCACGACATTAAGCCTATAATACAGGTCCTCTCTGAAAGCTCCTTTCTCCATCAGTGCTTCAAGGTTGCAGTGAGTTGCAGCGATAATCCTTACATCACATTTTATCGTTTCATTGCCGCCAATCCTTTCAAATTCTTTATCCTGTATGACTCTCAAAATCTTTACCTGCATATCCACCGGCATATCGCCAATCTCATCCAGGAAGATTGTTCCGCCATTTGCCTGCTCGAATTTTCCTATCTTCCTTCTATTAGCCCCTGTAAAGGCACCCTGCTCATATCCGAATAGCTCCGATTCCAAAAGCGTCGATGGTATAGCTCCGCAATTCACTATTGAATATGGACCTTTTGCCCTGCTGCTGTTATTGTGTATGCCCTTGGCTATCAACCCCTTCCCTGTGCCGCTTTCTCCCGTGATCAGCACATTGGAACGAGTTTGTGCTGCTTTGTATGCTATCATAAGTACTTTTTTGATTGAGCTGCTTTCACCGACTACCTCATCAAACATCCCTCTACCATCAAAATCATTGTTATAAGAAGATAAATTGAGCTCGATAATTTCTCTTTTTCTATGCTTTTCCTTTGTATCCTCTTCCCTGTAAATTGCTATTACTCCCTTGAATTCAGCATCAAAATATATTGGAGATGCACTTACGCTTACAGGGTCAACGCCCTTTTTTAAAGCAAGATTGCCGCGTATACATTTTTTCTTTCTAAATGCAGTCAAAATTACATCATCATTTTTAGTCATGAATATATTAGTCCCAACTTCGATGTGGCTTCCAACCTTCATTATCCTTTCATAGCTGCTGTTGAAATACTTAATATATCCGCGCTCATTTATTATGCATACTCCATCAGGTAAATTGTCAAACAGGTGATAGCTCTCAAATCCTGAGAAGTCCTTGTTTGTTGGTATGCTGGATTTAATATTCAAGCTAGTAACACCATTATTCTTCACCTTTAACCCTCCATTTCACGTACTAAACGGTTCTTGAAGAAATTACATTTGCCCCTGTGGAAAAAATATTTTCAATCAATATAGCTCCGAGCTTAACGGGTGCATCTATTTCTATAGAGTTAATTTCTTTCATGCAAGCAAATATCAGTTTTTTGGGTATTGGTTTATCTGTCCTGACTGGCAGTCTTTTTAAGTTGGTATTTTTCAGCTTTACTGTTGAAGTTAATATTCTGGTGGGATTAGTAACCTCTGTAATCCCATACCCTTCACCTCTCTTGCAGCTGTTGCCCCTAACAAGATAACCCGAAGTACTGCTTTTATCCTCGCTTACTTCCATAGTGCAGCCGATCGGGCAGATAGTGCATGTTATAGCCGTCTTACCCATATTCATACCCCCTTTCACTCAACGTCAACAGTTAATAATGAATGATCTCCTGCCTTTAAATCCTCAGCAGTAATATTTATGTGCTCCATTTCTCCAGGCCGCATGTATGCTTTGTTTATTTTCTTTATGACAGTTTCACCGATCCTTACTACCAGCTTCTCATTCTTAAATATTCTATCCACTCGCATATACAAGTCAATTGAGTGCTCTACGTTGTTCTCTCTTATAATCTGTGGCACTATATATCTAATGCCTTTACCCGGCTTTGTATTTATTACATGACCATAAACACTTGTTTTATCTTTTATAAACCTGGCAGCATTTCTTCCTGCCTTCCGGCTTTCTTCCGTCACATTATCAACAAGGTCATGGACATGCACTACATTACCACAGGCAAACACGCCCTCAACTGTTGTTTCCATGGATTCATTTACAACAGGCCCACCGGTAACCGGATCTATTTTTACACCGAAGCCTTTGGACAGCTCATTCTCCGGGATCAAACCCACTGATAAGAGGAGGGTATCACATTCATAATACTGTTCTGTCCCTTTAACCGGTTTTCTCTTTTCATCAACCTCTGCTATTGTGACTCCCTCAATTCTGTCCTTTCCCTTAATATCTACAATTGTATGACTGAGGAGCAGCGGAATATCATAATCGTCGAGACATTGTACAATATTTCTTATAAGTCCACCCGGATAAGGAAGGACTTCCGCTACTACCTGAACCTGTGCCCCTTCCAGAATGAGCCGCCTGGCCATTATCATGCCAATGTCCCCTGAACCTAGTATTACTACCTTTCTGCCGACCATATAGCCTTCTTTGTTGACAAACCGCTGTGCCGTACCAGCGGTAAATATACCGCTTGGTCTTGAACCCGGTATATTTATTGCTCCCCTTGACCTTTCCCTGCATCCCATAGACATCACAATTGCCTTTGCCTTGATACTGACAAGTCCGTCCGAGCTGCTGACTGTGCTGACAATCCTATCTTCAGTTATGCCCAATACCATGGTGTCAAGTTTGTAGTCTATTCCAAGATCCTTTAGCTCATTGATAAACCTTTCCGCATATTCCGGTCCTGTCAATTCTTCCTGGAATATATGAAGCCCAAAACCATTGTGTACGCATTGCTGCAGAATACCTCCGAGTTCTATGTCCCTGTCAATGATTAATACTTCGTCTGCTCCATTCTTTTTAGCCTCTATGGCAGCTGCCAATCCAGCCGGTCCTCCTCCAATGACTGCAATATCATATTCATGCATTATATCACCTCCTCAAATTTCTTTTGATGCTGCAGCAAACTCATTGATAACTTCATATAAACAGTGGTCTTTGGTTTCCCCTGTCAGAATATAAGATTTCCGACTGTTTTTTACTACATCTTTAATATCAATTTTCAATTCTCTTGCCAGTATTTCCATAACCCTCGGTCCGCAAAAGCCTCCCTGACACCGCCCTGTACCAGGCCTTACCCTTTTCTTTACGCCGTCTACAGTCCTGGCTCCAACCTTTCTATGGATTGCATCAACTATTTCTCCTTCCGTTATGCTCTCACACCTGCATATGATCCTACCGTACCTTGGGTCCTGTTTTATAAGCTTGTTTTTCACCTCTTCCGGAAGCTCCATGAATCTCATAACTTTTCTCCTAATAGGATTGAAATTCATGTTCTCATCAGCTCTACCCATTAACTCTTTTAATATGTCCGCTACATACACTGCTATTGCTGGGGCAGATGAAAGACCTGGCGATTCAATCCCTGCGACATTTATGAACCCGCTTGCCTCTTTTGATTCACCTATAACAAAATCATCTGTATCTGATCTTGCTCTGATACCCGCAAAAGCTGTAATCACTGCCCCGGGCAGTAATCCTTCTGCTGATCTGGATGACGCATTCCATATATATGAGATACCTTCCAGTGTAGTCTGTACTGCGTCCTTCTCTTCTACATCCTCTGCGTCAGGGCCGATGAGAATATTACCATGGACCGTAGGAGATATTAGAACCCCTTTGCCAACATCCGAAGGACACTGGAATACAACAGTGTTTACAAAGTTGCCTATACTTTTATCAAATATGTTGTACTGACCTCTTCTTGGCAATATTTTAAAACTCGGAGCTGCCACCATGTTATTGATCTTATCAGAATATAAACCCGCACAATTTATAACATATTTTGCATCTATATGTTTATCTGGCATGTACACTCTGTAACCTGCTGCAGTTTTCTCAATATTGATTACCTCACTGTCAAGCAGAATCTCCACACCATTCTCTACGGCATTCTCTGCTAAAGCTATTGCCATCTCCCATGGTGAAACTATACCTGCGTTTCTTGCGTACAACGCTCCAACTACTACATTGCTCAAATTTTTATCTATTTCATGTACTCTTTCTTTGCCTATAATCTCTAAATCAGTTACACCGTTAGAAATGCCTTGATCATATAATTTTTGTATTGTCTTCATTTCTTCAGGTCTGAAAGTCAGAACAAGCGATCCTGTCTTTTTATAAGGAACATCAAGCTCCCCGCATATCTTTTCAAACATCATACTGCCTGGAGCATTGAATTTTGCCTTTAAAGTACCCGGTTTTGCATCATATCCAGCATGGACTATTGCACTGTTGGCCTTTGTTGTACCATCAGCCACATCACTGTTTTTTTCAATCAATACAGTCTTAAAATCATACCTTGAAAACTCCCTTGCAATAGAACACCCGACAATTCCAGCACCGATAATTGCTATATCAAACATTTATATTCCTCCTCTTTTAGAGAAATCTTATTTTTATTAAAAAAATAAAGCCGCACTAGTTCAAACCTATCATTCCATAGGTCAACTTGTGCGGCTCTCCAATTCAAAAGCCCTCAATATTCATTTCTAAGTAAAGCTTATCATACAGATTAAGCTTTGTAAATAGTGTTTAGTCCTCCCACTTTAATGCTCTGCTGACAGCCTTTCTCCATCCTGAATATTTCTTTTCACTAACGCTCTTATCCATCGATGGGTTAAATACCTTGTCAACATTCCACTTTTCAGCTATCTCATCCTTATTTGACCAGAAGCCGACTGCAAGGCCTGCGAGATATGCGGCACCAAGAGCTGTAGTTTCAGTTACTTCAGGTCTGTAAATCGGAACGCCGAGTATATCTGACTGGAACTGCATCAGGAAGTTATTGGCAACAGCGCCACCATCAACCTTTAATGCCTGGAGGGTTATCTTTGAATCTTCCTGCATTGCTTCAAGTACGTCCCTGGTCTGATAAGCTATTGATTCCAGGGTTGCCCTTACTAAGTGGTTTTTGTTGGCTCCACGGGTAAGGCCGAGTATGCTGCCTCTCGCATACATATCCCAATACGGAGCGCCCATTCCGACAAAGGCAGGTACTACATAAACTCCATTAGTATCTTCAACTGAAGCAGCCATCTCTTCAGTTGCTGCAGCATTATCTATTATCTTTAATTCATCCCTCAACCATTGAACTGATGCACCGGCGATAAAGATACTTCCTTCCAGAGCATATTCTACTTTACCATCCAATCCCCATGCTATGGTTGTAAGTAGGCCGTTATTTGATGCAACAGCCTTCTCCCCTGTATTCATAAGCATGAAGCAGCCAGTTCCATAAGTGTTTTTCGCCATACCTGGTTTGTAGCATGCCTGCCCGAATAATGCAGCCTGCTGATCTCCTGCTGCACCGGCTATAGGAATTTCCACTCCGAACAATCCCGGGTCTGAATTCCCATAAACACAGCTTGATGGTTTTGCTTCCGGAAGTACTGATTCAGGTATATTAAGCTCTTTCAGTATATCTTTATCCCAAGCAAGATCATGAATGTTAAACAGCATAGTTCTTGAAGCGTTGGAGTAATCAGTCACATGAACCTTACCCTTAGTCAGATTCCATATCAACCATGTATCAATATTTCCAAAATACAGATCACCCTTTTCAGCTCTTTCTCTTGCACCAGGAACATTGTCAAGTATCCATTTTACCTTTGTGCCTGAGAAATAGGCGTCCACTACAAGACCGGTCTTGCTTCTGATTGTTTCAGCAAGTCCCTTTGCCTTCAAATCGTCACATATAGGTGCTGTTCTTCTGCACTGCCAAACTATAGCATTATATACAGGTTCTCCGGTATTTTTATCCCAGACTACGGTGGTTTCCCTCTGGTTAGTGATACCTATAGCAGCTATATCTTGACCGGTTATGCCCGCTTTTGCAATTGCTTCATTTGCCACACCAATTTGGGTTGCCCAAATCTCAATTGGATCATGCTCTACCCAGCCTGCTTTTGGATAGATCTGTGTAAATTCCTTCTGAGCTACGCTGACTATCTTGCCATCGTGGCCAAAAACAATAGCTCTTGAACTTGTGGTACCCTGGTCTAATGCCAGTATGTACTTAGCCATATGTGTTCCCCCTTTTAATTATTTTCTGTGTCTTGATCTAGAATAATCCCAAATAGAGGAATGAACCTAATATTGCGCCGACTATCGGACCAAATACTGGAACCCAGGAATAACCCCAATCCGCACCGCCTTTCCCTGCTATAGGGAGTATGGCATGGGCAATACGCGGGCCAAGGTCACGACAAGGATTGATTGCATACCCTGTCGGTCCGCCGAGTGAGCAACCTATTGCTGTTATCATTGCAACACTCATCATTGGTCCAAGGCCGTCAACCATTTTGTTGGCTCCGATGGCCAGGGCCATAAATGCCAGAACAGCAGTAACAATCATTTCAGTAAGGAAGTTTTTTCCATAATCTCTGACAGCAGGAGCTGTACAGAATACACCCAACTTTGCAGATTTATCCTCGGTTATCGCCCAGTGGGGCAAATAAACCAACCATACTATTGTAGCACCTATTATAGCTCCAATCATCTGTCCGGCTATAATTCCAGGTACCAAAGCCCATGCTAAAGATCCAACTACTGCGCTTGCTATAGTAAGAGCCGGGTTAAATGAAGCTCCCGGTGCTGCCAAAGCACCCATACCAACTGCAAGACCCCATCCTACAGCTATCACAATCCAGCCTGATGCCTGTGATTTTGACTTGTTTAGCGTAACTGCCGCACATACGCCTCCACCAAATATAATAAGTACCATTGCGCCTATGAGTTCATTTAAAAACGGTGACATAATGTTTACCTCCTTATAATTTTGGATTTTCTAAGCTGTTTCTACAATGTCGATATAATAGCGTAACCTATAGTTTTTTTGCTTCCCGCCCCCCCTTTCTCTTTTATAGTTTTCCCACCAGTAACATGAAGGGAAAATTGCATTTCTACATATACCAGATTTCCTTTATGCTGGTGGATATGCCTATAGCACCGGCATTCAGACTCCCAATCACATCCTCTTTATCCCTTATCAGGCCGCCCGCTATAACTGGAATTCTGGTTTTGCTATGAACCTCTCTAATAACCTTGGGTATTATACCGGGTAAAATTTCAACAGCATCCGGCTTCGTTGAGTGCAATGATTCTATCCCACTTGCTAAAGATAACGAGTCCAGCGCAAAGAGCCTTTGTATGATGAATATGCTGTTATTCTTCGCTATCTTTATAAGACTGCTTTTTGTCGTTATTATCCCATCAGGCTTTATATTGTCGTGGAAATATTTTAACGTTACGGCATCCTTTGAAAATCCCTCTATCAAGTCAATATGTACAAGTACACACTTTCCTGCATCTTTAAACTTTTCAACGATACTTTTTATATTGGAAATGTCACCCTTCAACAGAAAAACTACATTGCATGGTGATTTAATTGCAAGGTCAATATTGTTGAGATCATTTATAGCAGCAATAATCGGGTTTTTATAAATCATAGTATAAAATTCATTTGACATCAAAATACCTCCCTAATTTAATTTATTATAGCAATATCCATGCCAGAACTTAAAAGCACTATTATTCTCAATATTTTATAGCATTTAGAAACTTCGTTGATACTTTTTACCAAATTTTATTGAATAATGGTAATAATCGTTGGTAAACTATAGCAATTTTTTAGATGCATTATAATTTGAGAGTGTACAATTAAAGTTCTTTAAATTATTTACTATTCCTCCATATTTTTCTAAGTTTTAATAATTTATTTAGTGTCGAATTTGCTCTAATAAAGTCAATTATTGTATAGATAATCAACACAATTTATATATTCAAAATTTAATAAAACCTTTACATAGAAGATGTACCAACTCAATAATTACTACTATACATTTCTCGAATTTATGCTTAAGTGAATTTTTAATTTTGCTCAATCAGAATACAAAAAATTTAAAGCACTACATTCTATATAGAATGTAGTGCTGGAAGTCAGTGTTGAACAGTTATTATCTCTGCTTTATTCATTTATATAAGTATTCACTCTATCCTGGATAGTCTTTACCGTGTCCTCGGCTGTCTTTTGTCCTTCAAAGAAGGCTTCAGTCTCTTCTTAGACGATTGCTAATACCTGTGATATCCTCTACTATATCTCCATACCTGCTGACAATACCCCTATTACCTGATTCATCTCATCCATTATGGGTGCTGCTACATTTACACCTAATCTATTGGATTGGCTGGATACAAATGGTACGGATACATTTGGTCTACCCTGTGAAGCCTCTTGGAACCAAGGGCGGTATATGACAGTTTCAGTTTTTTTCTCGCTTGTTATATATATACATTCTCCATTCATATCTCTTGATCCAATGAATAAAAAACCGAATTTATTTGCTTGCTCCTTAAAAACCTTTCTTTGCATTTCAATATTACCTTTTCTCACAAACTCTTCCTTCGAAAGCTTTATCAATTCAACCTTGGCCTTTTCTATATCCGCCTTGACCTCCTCAGGAATTTGATATTTAGCAATTATCCCAGTGGATATATTATGTAAATCATTCGATATGGAATATAACGTTTCTGCATTATCTCTTATACCTTCAAAGGACTCCATCTGCTGCTCACTTGAAGCCGCAACCTCCTGGGCACCTGCTGCCGTCTCCTCCGACACAGCTGCCATTTTTTCAGCTGCATCCAATACTATTCGAACATTGGATACCTGATTTAATGACAAATGTTTAATACTTCCCATTGAGCCGTCCAGTTCATTAATCCCATTTACCATCTCATCAAAAAATACGCTTGAGCTTTCGCCTCTATTGATATTCTCCTTTGCCTTATCCTGACCTCTTATGATTACCTCTGCTGCTTTATTGGCTTCAGCCTGAATTTCCATGGCAATAATTCTGATCTTTTCCGCTTCCCTGGAAGATTGCTCGGCCAATTTCCTTACCTCTTCTGCCACCACCGAAAAACCTCTACCATGTTCTCCAGACCTTGCAGCTTCTATTGCTGCATTTAGAGCTAACAAGTTAGTCCTTTCAGCGATTTCTGTAACTATATTGACAAAATCAGTTATTTTTGATGTCTTATCCTTCAGATTTTTCATGCTTTCCACTGAGTTGCTGCTATCTTCTGCTGATAATTTTAAGTGTTCCAACAGACCTTCCAAAACTTTTTTTGTATCCTCAACCTTTAATACTATGTTCTTTATAATAGCCTCGCCTTTACCCGTTTCATGATCAATCTCCTCTGCCATGCCTACCAGACTGGTTATATTTTCTGATGTTTCCTGGGCTGCCAGAGCCTGTTCACTTGCCCCTTTAGCAATTTCCTCTATTGATACTGCAATT
The DNA here is from genome assembly GCA_035628995.1 of Clostridia bacterium. Classification (NCBI taxonomy): domain Bacteria; kingdom Bacillati; phylum Bacillota; class Clostridia; species Clostridia bacterium. The sequence continues at coordinate 13,235 of DASPIR010000014.1, forward strand.
TGCTGAGCTGCAGTATTTGCATTTTCTGTTTCCTTTGCAAGATTATCCACATAAAAATTCAGTTGATCCGATGTTCTTTGCATCTTCCCAATCATTCTTAAAAAACCTTCTAAAATCTGTTCGACTGACTTAACAACTTGAAGTAGGATTTTGTCTTTGATTTTTATACCTTTTGATTTTTTCAGATATGCAGCTATATCGCCATCTTCAGCTTCAGCCAAGTGTTTTGAAATGCCAATAAAAGACTTGAACCATAAATGATAAATTACCGGAGCTAGGAGCATAACCACAGCCAGGGTAATTAGAAGAAATACAACTGAATTGTTAATAACACTTTGCAATATGCTTTGAATAATGTAATAGATCAAAATAGGCGTCCATAAAACCAATACCAGGCTAAAAAAGTTTTGAAATCTGTTTCTGCTAATTGAGTTCATAAAATATCTCCTCCCTATAATGCAACAATTTCTAGAATCTTAAGTGCTTTTCAAATTGTCATTTTGCAACGTAATCCTTATAATTTGTTTCATGTTGAATCTTGCACTTCATTATGTCTACTCAATTGTACTCATATTGTATACAGTTTGTATACAATCGAGCATAAACGAATATAAGTTAAATTCTATATTGACTTAAAAATTCCTCCTAAGAAATATACATTTTTGAGAAACTATTCAAAAAATGTATTTATTATGTCCGAACAAACAGAGTACTGAATTTGCTTCCAATAGGGTACAACCTTTAAAATTACATTTCCCAGCAGCATGAAATAAAAAGATAAGCTGTATTAGTCAATACGACAAGTACAGCTTATCTTTTACTTTTTATATCTTTGAGTTTGAAAACAAATCCGACAGCCTAACCTCCGGATTCTGATAACGCTTCCTTTTTGCTGTTCTATCAGCATATTCAATAGCTTGCATAGGGCACCACTGTATACAGGCGACACATTGCTCGCAGGCATTGCCCCATTTGGGCTGCACACCCTCCATTTTAATATTGCCGACTGGACATACCCGTTCACATGTTCCGCATCCGTTACATTTTTCAGTAGTGTGGAAATTTTCTGCCATACTGCCGATTCCAGTCAATATTTTGTTCACAGGGCCAATAGTAAGCCGGGATAATAAATCCCCTTTCATTATACGAGTAGATTTTCTTTCCTTCACTGTTATTGAAATACTGCCGGCTCTTTTCTTTTCTTTTTTTAGAAGTGTCCTCTGGATTACATGGGGAAATGCACCATATTTAACGATATAGTTTCCCGGCATAGGCACCCGAAAATTTGCATTTAAAAATCCACCACGTTCTGCAATCAATTGGCTTAATTGCGAGAAGGCCAACCCATGAGTCCCTCCGAAAGTTACAACACCGAAGATATACTGAGACTTGTTGAAGCTCAGCTTTTTAATGAACCGCCTTACAATAGCAGGAACACTGGAATAATATACTGGAAAAACAAAGCCGATCCTTTCAAATGACAGGTCTACACTGTTTTCTTTCATTGCCTCCGCAATCGACACAACTTTGGTATCTCCGATTTTATCAGCGATATCTCTCGCTACCGCCAAGCTGTTTCCAGTACCAGTAAAGTAGAATATTATATTTGCCATTATGAGAAACCACCTTTCCATTTAATATGCCTTGTCTTACACTATTTCTTCATTAAACCATCGAGTATTAATGAAACTGTAAATTTTATTTCCTTTAAAGTCTCATTATATGTCTCATCCGATGATAAATGGCAGTCTATCCTGCTTCTGATAGCCTCAGCAACAATAATAATACTTTTTGCAATTCTGTCAGTCTCACAAGAAATAATTTCTTCGTCTTTGATGCAGCATCCCAAAATTCCAGATAAATGTGCTATTTCTTTTTCGATGATTCTACTGTACATTTCATTAAATAAGGGTGCTATTTTCTGGGCACTGTCAATACTCAGCTGATTCAGATTCAATGCATCTTTTATAAATTTGAGCCGCTCCGTCAGATAGGTGAGTATTTTTTCCTTACACCCTTGAACCTTATCCACTTCAGCAAAAACACTGCTCAAAAATGTATTCGTTTCTGAATAAATGACTTCTGTATAGATGCTTTCCTTGTTCTTAAAGTAATAATACAAAGACGCTTTGTTCAAACCCACCAATTTTCCTATATCATCAAGTGTGGTTTTTTCGTACCCATACCTGGCAAAGCATGAACTTGCAGCCTTTACTATATCCGTCCTCTTATCTTGAGTTTCCATTTTGCCTCCTTCAAACCTTCTTACCATCTAACATTCTACACTTTTGTTTGATTGTTTGTCAAGAATAGTTTAGCTTTATTTTGCTTTCTCTATAATACTAAAGCTATTAGTTATTTTTTTGTATCCTCTCCTTGAATAATCTGTTTTTCTTGATTACTCCTTAATAGTGTTTATATTATGTTTGTTCCAATTGGTAAATATGGTATTATATTAATGATTGACATTTTCAGTTTAAGGCGGTGGTTTGGTGTGAGCATAGTATCCGGCTCAAATGGCAGCTGCACATTTAAAGCAGGCAAGCCCATTTTCTTACAGGGTCAAAGTGCTAATTCTGTAAATATACTTGCAAAGGGCAAGGTAGATGTATATATATCTCCACTTGAGGACCTGCAAAACATAGATGAAAATCAACTGATAGCTAAAAGTTATAAGCTTTTCAGCATCGACCAGAATATATTCATTGGAGCCAATGACTTATTCTTGTCAAACAAGCATACTTTCAGCTATCGTGCTTCAGAGGACTCAATAATTTTTTCCTATTTTGTAGACAACGTTAGTGGAATAGAAGAATTATTCATGCAAAAGAATGACTACTCGACCTATATTATGAATTCTATCTCCGAATTAATAGAATATTCCTATGCGTCACTGCAAAAGCTGGAGCAGCTTATCAAATTTCTTAGTATAACAGCTGATAATCTATGCCTTTTCTTTTGGATGCTAAAGGACAAGCATGGTTTTGCATACGAACCTGTTCATTCAGCTTTTAGAGACAGTACGTTTAAGCTTCAAGAAATGAAAGAAGAAAAAATGCTTTTGCCCTGTTCTTTTGATATTGAATTCCTAGGGTGCAGTCATTTTGAATATGATTATTTTCCATGTGAGGAAATTGACACATTAAAAATGAACTACTATAAATACATATGCGGCCTTAATGTAGATTTGAAAAAGCAGTTCTTAAATGAAAGCTTTATTATATCACAATATAATTGTACTGATAGTTCACTCCTTTTAGAAAGTATCTTGCATAAAATCAAAGAAGCCTTCAACATTGCTGAAAAATATGTAGAATTGTTATATTCTGAAAATCAAACAAGCATTTTGGGGGAATATCTTAAGGCAGGAGCTCAGCTGGAAAAGAGTATACATGACCCGATAGATATGATTGAAGTACAGAATTATATAGTATATATAATAAAGGATATAGCAGCAATGTTTAAGAGTGACTATGACCACGTGCTTGCAGTCAATACTAAATCATTAGAGCATAAGGTAGAGCATTCAATAACTGGTTTAAAGCGTAAGGTTACAAATACTTCATTATTATCTGAATCCCATGCAATTAATGAAGATATACCTGAGGAGCTTAAAAACAGTGCTGAGAAAATACTAGAGTATTCTAACATTTCAAAAGAACGTTATGATCTGTTTATGTCCTCTTTAAGTGTATTTCGTGGACTCAAGGAAAAGCTGTCAGATGATGAACAGATAAAAAGCTTAAGAAGGGATTTGACATCAGTCTTTTTTGAAGTATACGAAGCAGTTCTTAAGAGGGTTACTATCGAAAAAAAACAGGATAAGCTGTTCCATATGTTTCTGACATATTCCTATATGGATGAAAAGCTGCTAAGCCCTAAGAATTTATGGGCGCTTTATGAAATCAGTGAAGAAACCGCCAAAGAACAAACCGCGGTATTCAGTATGAAAAGCTGGCTTCAATTAATATATAATAAAAAGAAGAATCCTTCAGTCAATGATTTTTCAATGGACTATTTTGACATGTTCAGAGAGTTAAAAAAGCAAGGCGAAGTTAAAGATGAGGATAAAGCAGAATATGAAAATAATGCAGATGCCCGTCTGAGCTTTGAAATAAGCAATATGTTCAAGCAAAATCATAGGCTGTGCAATAGGAATATAAGCACTTACTTTCCTATACTTTATGACGAAGTTATTGTAAGGGATATGGATAAGGCTTTGGTGACTCCCGAAAAAGTAAATAATGCCATTCAGAAGGTTCTTGCTATTGACTTTTCGGCTTTTCATCGTGAGCTTTCATATTTTAATATGAAAAAAGGAATTGAAAAAGAATTCATCATGCAATCCGTTAGGCCCGATATAATTCTGATGCCTGCTTACGGAACCAATTCAACAATGTGGCAGGAAATAAGCGGTAGAGTAAGAAATACTCCAGGTCGCTTCATAATACCGATTTTCACTGATGGAAATATCGATGATATGATTCAAAGATTAATAGGAGAATTCCGTTGGGAATTGTGTAAAACTATGATGGGTGTGTCTTGGAATGATATCAGTATAAAATCTTTAACATCAGAATATATGGATTACCTCCAGTTTTATAAGAAAAATAAGGATATTTCTGAAGAGAGTAAAGAAAAGTTAAAGCTGCAGATAAAGAAATACAAGAATATTTCAAGGCATATTTTTGCTTCAGATTATATAACCTGGTTAAATTATGAGTCTAATGGAAATACACGGCTTAATAAGCTCACAAGAGACATTTTTCTCAAATATTGTCCCTTCCCCAAGGAGATAAGAGAAAAGCTGCTCAATCACCCCAGCTTCGCTGCAGCAGCAAATCAATTTAGAAATCTGAGGGCTAAACAAGCTAAAGATCTTGAAAACAGATATGCAAGATATACTCGAAAAGGGATCATTCTTGATGAAGAAATGATCGAGACACTGAACTTCTATAAAAATTTATAGCAAATGAAAGTTTTAGGACGGCTTACACCGTCCTATATTAATGTTAAGATTGCTCATTACTACTTACCTTATGGGCGTTCACGGAATGTCAATCTTCTTAGGTTGTGCAGGAATCCTCTTTTAACTGCTGCAACAGGCTCTCTGATTGCTATATCAGCCATCTTTAAGATACTCTCAAAAGACTTAGCTCCAGCAATAAACCTTGCCGGATGGCAAAAAATCGCATCCTGAATACCAATCACTTCGTTAAGCTCATGCTCCCGCTTGCCTGCCCAGGACTTGGGAAGGCTTTTCCTATTCCTGTAAGACCCACCGCTGCCTCGTACTGTCTGAATTAGAAATTCTCCATCCCTCGGGAAGATTACAAACAATATCTCTTTCCTAATGTCAATCTCATTTAATATGGATGTCCATGGGTAAGGCTTATCCAATACAAGAACTTCTTGCCTTATGCGTTTTCCATATGCTTCGATTATCTGCGCTTTCGCTTTCATTACAGCAATTTGCTCATTTAATGCATTATCAAGCACTGAGGACCCAATTTTGACTGCTTCACTAAAGTACTGATTATTTTCTGATATACTGACATCCCATGGCGGATTAAACCCAGAAATAATAGTTGAAATATTCATTGTAGGAATTATGTTTATAACCGTCCTAACCCCATTATCAATAGCATCAATGCCCTGTATTATGCCTAGATCAATATGTTGAAAAATTGTTACTGACTCTTCCAAAGACAACTCCTGACATTTTGAATGTATGACTTCTGTTCCAAACCGCCTCCAGATTAAACCACAGGCTGCATAAGGTGTTCCGTTTTCACGATATTTCTTCTCAATATTATGGTGGTCGTATTCACCGTCTCCCACATCATAAACTATATCAAGGCTGCCTAGTATGCCCATATCCCTTGTTCTGACAACTTCTAAATCATAAAGCTCCTTAAGTATAGCTGTTGCCATTACTTCATCGGCATGAAACCGACCATCATGTGTCCCAACTCTTTTGAATTCCTTTTTTATACTGATAGTATCACTTCTCCTCACTAAAGCATTAATCCTTGTCTAGTATTTGGCGAAATAACCGCATATATACAAAAGCACTGCATCAAAAATGCAGCGCTTTTTATGTAAATTCACATATTTTTTGGTGGAGGCGAGGGGAATCGAGCCCCTTTGGCCAGCGCAGTCAGTGATTTAAAATTCCCTCTGCCATACGCACACTGATAGGCTTACAGTGTTAGCAGCTTCATAATGCGTCAGTTACCTCAAAGCTTTGACAAAAACGTTCACATCATTAAAATTTACACTTCTTCATATAGAACATTACTCTATCTTCACAAGTATGGATACTACTTTAGAGATTCCGATAGGACTAAGATAAATTACGTCTAAACTCTTTTACTTTAGTCATAAATGTCTTCACCCTATTTTCATCCACAAGGTTTTCAAACTTCCCCTCTATTTTGAAAGTAGTTCCAACAACTGCACCTGATGCTATAGAAAGCTGCTTTTCAATGTTATCTAATCGCATTCCTGTATTGGCAAAAACTGGCGTGTCTCCTGCTACATTTGATACGATTTCCAATGATTGTGAATTGGTTTCTGTGCCTGCAGTCAAGCCTGAAACACACAATGCATCCGGTTTGCAGTTAAAGATTGTGCCCCGAGCAATATCAGCAATTGACCTATCGCCAATATATTTTGCAGCTTCTGGGACGATGTTAAACAGTAACTTCACGTCTTCTGCCCCAATGTGGGATCTATGGCGCACAACATCTCCACAATTTGTATTCCAGAGTCCAAAGTCACTGGAATATACCCCTGTGAATATTTCTCTTACAAACCTTGCACCCGTCGCAGCAGCAAGATCAATAGATGCTTTAGGATCCCATAAAACATTGACACCAAAAGGCACTGAAATTTCACTCATTAATTCTCCAATGACTCTTGCCATCGAAGCTGTGGTCTCAGGACGTACTGTTGTCATATATGGCATACTGAACTCATTTGAAAACATAACTGCATCTACTCCACCGTTTTGAAGCGCGTGCAAATCATGGCGTGCTTTTTCCATTACGTTTTTCATTCCTCCAACCTTATCATAACCCGGGTCTCCAGGCATTGCTTGTAGATGACACATGGCAATAATAGGTTTATTTGTTTTTAGTATATCTATAATCCAGCTCATATTCTTTCTCCTTTTTTGGCATACGGTATTAACCTAGCCCATAGCTTATTTACTGTAATTATTATATTTCAATGCTATCTCTCGAACTTAGCTCCTGCTTTGATAGCATATACTACCGCCATCACCAAGTCACTAGTTAATTCTACATCCTTGATGTCACATAACTCTACTGGTGAATGAGTATATCTTGCCGGTGTTCCTATGTCAATACCTACAACACCAGTTCCCTCAAGCTGTACATATGCAAGGTCGGTAAGACCACCAATAGACGCACTGCGCTGCAGATTAATCTTTTCTCGCTCGGCAACACGCTTAACAAGCTTTACCATTCCCGGATGAGGAATCGTTCCGTTGAGAGTCCCTCTTCCATGAAAGTTATACATGCTCATTACCGGACCATTTCCCATCACGACATCATTCTTACCCACCATATCCGGTGTTTGGCCATCGATATTTACGTCAAGTGCAATTGCAATATCTGGCTTGATAGTCCTTGCTGCCATCATTGCACCACGTAAGTTATATTCCTCTTGAACACTTCCCACAAGATAAACATTCGCTTCTGGAGGATTTTCCTTTAATCTATATGCCATATCCATGATAATTGCACATGCCACCCTATTATCAAATGATGTGCCATAAGCACGTGTTCCCTGAAGCTTTACAAAATTCGGCTTGTAAACAACCGGAGCGCCAATCTCAATTCCAAGTGCTACGACTTGTTCTCGGCTTGTTGCTCCTATATCGATATACAGGTTCATATAAGTGTCCACCTTGTATTTCTCTTCTGCAGGAGTTACATGATGACTCTTGACGCCAATAATCCCATCAATCATTTCACCATTTTCAGTCTGAATCTGTACTGGTGTAGCAGGTAGAACCTTTTCAGGAATTCCACCAAGCCGTTCTAGTCTCAAAAATCCATCAGGATCAATTCTACGTACCATGAAGCCAAGTTGATCCATATGCCCAAACACCATTACAGTCGGAGCTTTCGGATCCGTTCCGCCCACCTTGGCAATACAGTTGCCAAATGTATCAATAGTAGTTTCATAACCTATCTCTTTGAATCTTTTTTCCATATACGCAGCCATTTTTTGTTCTGCTCCCGCAAGCGCAGGGATAAGAGCCATTTCTCTCAGTAGAGTCTCCATTCTCATGCTATAACCTCCAATACTGATTTTTCATATTAATAACTATGCATTATCTCTTTAGTACAATTGTAAATTTGGGCATATTTCTCTTTGTAACCACGATAGATTTCCATCTTTTGTACATCAGGAATCGTTACATACTTTTCTCTGATCCATCCCTTAACCTCTTGTCTTGACTTGATAAGCCCTACACCAAGCCCTGCGAATATTGCGTCACCATAGGCTGCACCAACTGTTATTTCAGGGATTGACTGAATGCAGCCAGTAATATCGCTTATTATTTGCATCCAACCAAGGCTTTTTGTACCTCCTCCAACTGCTGTAATGCGATTAATTGGAGATTCCGAGCTGCGGATTAACTCCAAACATTGGTCAATGCCATATCCAACACCCTCTAGGACAGCTTTAAATATATGGCTTCTCGTATGTGTTAGGTTCAAACCGAAAATAACTCCCTTTGCACTTGGGTCATTAATAGGAAGACGTTCACCGCTAAAATATGGCAAAACTATTACTCCATCTGCCCCCGGGCCTATATTGTCTATCTCAGCAAACAATGTATCATAAGCATTTGGTCCGCCTAACTGTTCTCTTTCAACTAACTCCTTTGCAAAATTGTCCCTAACCCACCGTGTAAGAGAGCCGGTTGTAGCCATACCTCCAACCACAGAACTAAACTCTGGAAACACATAGGTTGCACTCCGCATATTTGTGTTTTGTGGTGGTTCATTCATTACTTTTATCATATATACTGTTGAGCCGTACATTATCATAAAGTCTCCCGGTTCTACTACGCCAACGCTAACTGCTTCAGCAGACGCATCAGTGCTCCCTCCAACGACGGGTGTACCCTCAGCAAGTCCTGTTTCCTTTGCTGCTCTACCAGTAACATACCCAACTATTTCAGTTGAGTCTACTATTCGCGGCAATCTTTCCTTCTCTGTGATATAGGATGTTAAGCTGTCATCCCAAGTACCCGTCTTACAGTTATACATGGGTCCAGCTCCACTGGCAGAATACTTATCTAAAATATATTCCCCTGTTAGTCTAGCAACCAAAAATCCCTGAGTCATGGTGAAATGCGCGGCCTTTTCATAAATTTCAGGTTCATTTTGCTTTATCCATAGAATCTTTGGGCCTGTGAAATCAACAGTAAGAGGATTGCCACAGATCTCCTTAATCCTTTCTTCGCCTATAGTGCTGTTTAATTCTTTTATCTGAGGAACTGACCTTGTGTCAATGCCATAGAGAATGGCATTACGCAGTGGATTGCAGTTTTCATCCACAGGAACCAACGCTGTCGATATGGCACTACAGCCAATAGCAGCTATATCCCGTGGGTTTATTCCTGTATTTTCTAATAGTCGTTTGGTAATACTGCAAAAATCTGCCCACCAATCACCCATGGGGTCATGTTCTGCCCAACCTGGCTTAGGTATCTTAATAAGATGAGGAGACGTCTGCATGTTGAGTATTTTACCATCGGCATCACATAACACACCCTTTGATTCATATGTGCCGACATCAACCCCCAAAAGATACTTTTTATTCATAAACGCACCTCTCTTTTTTTAGGTAATCAGTAAAGATAACCATTTCTATTTCCAATGAAAACATGACGTAATTCTATCTACTTTTTTCTTTCTGTTCCAATTCCTTACTCGCAGAAGCAATAATCACCTCAAGACCACCCTCAATAAGCTTCTGTCGGGTTGGCTCATCTATTTTATCAATGATAATCTTATGTACATCATATAAATCACAGACATGAGCAAATACCTTTTTATGCAGCTTAGTGCTGTCTGTGACTAAAATGACTTCTTCTGCAGCGCGCATCATAGCCTGCTTGACACTCACCTCTCGAAAGGTTCTGTTAGTTATTCCAAGCTCTAAATCCATAGCATCGCAACCTAAAAACAATTTATTTACATGCACCTTTGAAAAGAAATTTGCTGTTTCCTCCCCGAGCAATGTATAAACTGATTGCTCCAACATCCCTCCGGTCATAATTAGCTTGTTATTCGGATAACGGGCTACTTCCATTCCAATTTTTAAATCGTTTGTAATAATGGTGACGTTGCTGCTCTTAATATGCCTAGCAACCTCTAGGGTAGTTGACCCTGCATCAAGTATGATAACCTCATCATTATTTATCAGCTTTGCTGCACAATTACCAATATTGCGTTTTGCCTCTATATTAATGGCGAATTTACTTTTTGATGGTATTTCGATAGTAATGTGATTTTGAATAGACAATGCACCGCCATGGGTTTTTATTACAAGACCCTCTTTAGCAAGCTCATTAATATCGCTTCGTATAGTAACTTTTGAAGCGTTAAACACCTCGCTAAGTTCGTCGATTTTTGCCTTTTTATGGCTATTTATATACTCTAAGATTTTTTCAATTCTTTCAATTTGAAACAACTTAATTTCACCTACCTTGATTACTATTTCAGTTTTAATTCTTTATTGAAATTACTTATCACTGCTCTTTGCCTTAAGTGCCTTCTGGTTTGTTGTATAGTTTATGGCCATTACTAAAAGTAATAGAAGACCCCAAACTAAGTCCTTATAAAATGCGTTAAATCGCAGCATATTAAACCCACTTGTTAAAAATTGCAGCGATACAAGCGCAAGCAGCATTCCACTTATCTTCCCGTAACCTCCTTTAGGATCTACCCCTCCAAGCAATGCACAAAGTATAGCATGCAACAAATATGAATTTCCATAGTCTGCTTTTGCTGAATTCATTCTAGCTAGAAATATTATCCCTACAAAAGAGGATAGGACACCTGAAAATATATAGGTTTTGAGTACCACTGGCAAATTTTCAATTCCAGAAAACCACGATGCGATGGAATTAGAGCCATAGAATCGTAATTTAAACCCATAGGATGTATTGTTCAATATAAAAGCAGATATTGACAGTGCTATGATGAACATTATTAGCACGATTGGGATTCCTAAGATATGTCCATTCCCTATCACTAAGAATGCCGGTGGGAAATTTGATATTGCCAGACCCTTCGTAAGCACAATTCCTATACCAGTGAATAAGTTCATCGTGCCCAGAGTGACTAGAATAGGAGGAATGTTGAACTTAGCTATGAAAAAGCCATTTATCAATCCACATACACATCCAATTGCTGTACTTATAAAGAAGACAAGTAAAATTGTGAATATAAGCCCTGCTCCTGTTTGTTCCCTGGCACTTACTAGAATAAATGAACAGACTATGGCAGAAAGATTTGCAATACTAACAATGGAAAGGTCTATGCCACCAGATATAATAACAAAGGTCGTTGCAATTGCTAAAAATCCCAGTTCCGGGAATTGATATGCCATTGACATAAAGTTTGCTTTAGACAAAAATAGATTTGGCCTAAGCGAGGACATAAGTATAAAGACAAATATTGTTATCAAAAAGAGTTTATTTATATTCTTATCCTTTAATAGACTTATAGATTTGCACCTGTCCACATAGTCTAGGACTTTTTTGTACATACGTAATCACCTCATATGAAAATTTGCGTATCGTAGAACATTTTCATCAAGAAATTAACCACTATAATGCAATACCCTTGATTTTTTTCTTCTGATTATATGACTGGATGGACGTGCCTACGATTATTATTACGCCCATGACTACCTGTTGCCAATATGAAGGTATTTTTAGGAGCGTCAAGCTGTTACTAATAATTGTTATCAGCAGTATCCCAAGTAAAGCTCCGAAAGTCGTTCCCTTTCCCTCTGCCATGTTTGCACCACCGAGTACAACTGCTGCAATTACTGTAAGTTCATTGCCCACAAGATCTGATGGTACTGACATTCGAAAAAGAGCCGTATGCATAAGCCCTGCAAAGCCAGCAAGCGCACCAGTAGCACCATATACAAAGCCCAAGATAAGATTTACGTTTATGCCTACCCTTTTGGCTGCGACAATGTCACCGCCGATTGCGTACATGCAGCGTCCAAGCATAGTATACTTTAATAGCATAGTGGCAAGTATGTATAATACAATGACAATCAGTACGCCAATATGCAGGCCACTTGTTGAACCATCACTATTCTTAATGATGAAAAGCTGCGCCTGCGAGAAGGTTATCATTGACTTCGGAACATTCACTAAAAACATTGTTCCTACCAAGGCAAGCAGCACCCCACGAAAAAGATTCTGTGTACCTAAGGTGACAATAAAAGAAGGCAACTTGAATCTTGTTATGAAAAATGCATTGACAAGACCAAGAAGGATTCCTATCAATGTAGATACTATAAACATAATCGTAATTGAGCCGGTCCACTGCAGAGCAATAAATACCTTTGTTGTCACATACATTGAAAAGGCAGCAATAGCCATAAAGGAAACGTCTATCCCCCCCGATATTGTGACAAATAGCACGCCAATACCAAATATGCTTAGTACAAGACACGCCCTTAATATATTAAAGCAGTTGCCAATTGTTAAAAAACTTGGATTTATAAATCCAAACAGAATTGATAGTCCGATAATTAAAATCATAAGTAAAATTTCGTTTGATTTTAGAAGTTTTTTAAACATTTGCTTTCCCCCGTGTTAGTTTCATTACGAAGGTATGACCGGGGTTGTGAATCACAACCTGCTGCTATGCGTAAATATACTCTTCAATCAACTTACGCTCAAGCTCTTCTATGGTTGTCTCCGTGCTTAATACCTCCGACACCACATTACCCTGGTTCATTACCATTATTCGGTTACAAATCATCAATATCTCAGGAATATCATCCGATATCACTATTATGCCTATACCTGTTTTAGCTAGATTTTTGATTACTTCATGTATTTCGCTTTTGGAGCCTACATCCACTCCAACAGTCGGGCAGTTTAGTATAAGTATTTTGGGGTTTGCTGCAAGCCATTTAACAAGAACTACCTTTTGCTGGTTGCCTCCAGATAGGGATTTTGCTTGCTTGTCATATGCCATCCCCTCAATCTTTATGCTATTTAAGCCTTTCTCCATCTGTAATTTCATCTTATTTTTGTCGAGGTTCTTTATTTTTCCTAAGAGTTTGTCAATAATGCAAATCACTGAGTTTTCACCTATAGTCTGTTCCATATGAAGCCCTTCAGTGAGTCGGTCCTCCGGTACATATCCAATATTGCTTTTTATAGCATCTTGGACACTCTCCATTCTTGTTCGTACCCCATTCACAAAAATCTCGCCACTACTAGCTGGCATAAGTCCGAAAAGCGATTTCGCAAGTTCGGTTCTCCCACAGCCGAGAAGACCTGTGATTCCAAGAATCTCCCCAGGCATCAGATTAAAGCTTACATTAGAAAAATGATTGGTTAAGCTTAAGTTCTTAACCTCCATAAGCGACTTTTCATCTTTTAGTTCAAAGATGTATGGCTCCGCTTCAATTTCCTTACCTGTAATATAATAAATGAGTTCTCTCTTGCTTAAGTCCTTTGCATCTCCATCAAAAACGTTCATTCCATTTCGTAAAACTGTAATCTTCTGCGAAATTGTTAGCACCTCATCCAACTTATGGCTTACAAACAGCACTGCAATTCCTTTTTTATGCAGCTCCTCAACAATATTATAGAGAGATATGATCTCTTTATAGGTAAGTGCAGTTGTTGGCTCATCCATAATGATTAGTTTTGCATCCTGAAGTATGGCTCTAGCTATTGCTACAAGTTGCTTCTGTGCTACATTCAAATCGCCAACCAGGGCATTTAAGTCTATAGTAATCCTCAGGTTGTCTAGTGATTTTTGCGCCATGTCCTTCATTTCCTTCCAATTGACCATCTTCCGATTTTGTGAAAGAAATGAATTCATAGTAATATTCTCGGCGACTGTCATGTTTGGAAAGAGAGAAAAATCTTGATAGATTATCTGTATACCTTCTTTGATTGATTCCATCGGACTAATTTTTTTGCAATGCTTACCATTAATGAAAATATCTCCGCTATCATGTGTATAAAAGCCTGAAATAATTTTTATAAGCGTTGATTTACCGCACCCATTTTCACCAATCAAACAACGAGACTCACCAGCTTCAATGGAAAAATCAACATCATTTAGAGCTTTCACACCATAAAACGCTTTGTTAATACCCTTTAGCTCAAGTAGTTTTATACCCATTCCCATTCCTACTTTCATGACATTTTGCTAAATGTTTGCATTAAATCTTTTTCCATACATATAAGACATTTGGATGAAATAAGCATCATTCTTATTTCATCCAAATGCAAATAATCTCCATGTATGTCAGTCTGTTTAGAAGTTATAGTCTCCCATATTGTCTTTTGTAACGTCGACCCAAGCTGCTCCGAATATCAGCTTACCTTCAACAAGTACCTTGTTGTATCCTGGTACACCGAGATCCATGCCATCTGTAATTGGCTTGTTTTCTTTAACAAGAGTTATTATTTTAGCCATTGCTTGTGCTGCAAGACCTGGATCCCAGAAAGTAATTCTGCTGATTGAACCGCTTTCAAGGTATTGTTTGGACATTGATACCAGTGAAGTACCAACACATTTAATCTTGCCTGCGTTTCCAGTCTCTTCAAGTGCAAGTGCAATTCCTGGCGGATTAACAGCATCCATTCCGATAACTCCACCAAGGTTTGAATATGCTGTAATAAGTTCTTTTGCTTTAGCATAGGCACCTTGTTGACCAGCTGTACCTGACTCAACATAAGATGTTACAAGCTTCATTTCTGGATATTTCTCTTTTTGCCTGGCTACCGCTCCATCTGCCCACTCAAGGTGTGTCTGCATTGTAAGACCACCAACCATAATAGCGTATTCACCCTTGCCTCCCATAAGTTCGGCTAGCGAATCCATAAGGTGCGCACCATAGTCCGCATTCTTGAAAGCTTCAAGGTCAAAGTCAACGTTCTCTAGGTTTGAGGCCTCATGACTAACTACGATTATTCCTTGATCCCTTGCCTTTTTTAACACAGGCTCAAGAGATTTTGGATCAACCGGGATAACGGAAATTCCAGTAACTTTTTGTGCTATGACGTCCTCAAGTACGCGAACTTGTTGGGATGCGTCAGGCTGTGTTGCACCAGTCTGGAAGATTTCGACCCCTTTATTGTCTTCAACAAACTTTTTGTTCCCCTCATTAAATCTGTCCCACCATGCAATTCCGATCATCTTTGGTACGTTTGCAATTGTTATTTTGCCATCACTTGATGGAGTTTGTTCCGCTGCTGCATCCCCCGTAGTTGTTTGTGGTGCCGGGCTGCTGCATCCACTAAACACCAGTATAAGGCTAAGCAACATTACAAGAGCGAATGAAATTTTCCTTTTCATAATTTTCTCTCCCTTCGGATTATTCTGTTAATATTATATAAATTTTACAATAGATTGTCAATCTTAAATTTTGCTTTTACTTTCTTTTTCTTTTTTTTACTTTTTATTTAGTGATATTATTAGATTATATGATATAATCTGATAATAAAACAAAATAAAAACAGTCCGAGAATTGAATTCTCAGGCTGTTTTTATTTATGTATTTGGTGGAGGCGAGGGGACACCTTATTCCATTGTCTCCAATGGTGCTGACTATATCATGAACTTCCATGCGGAAGTCCTCTGGCGTATTATAGAAGCTGTATTATAGTTGGTAAGCTTCTATCTTAGTACAACCAAGTTGGCTGCCTATAAGTCGATACAGGGCTGGTGGATTACTCCTCATACCCCTCGGTATTGCCGTCTGCTTTTATGTTACGATACACAACTATAAAGTTAGACTTTCAACGGTTCCCCTGACACTATGAAAACTAGTGTCAAGTACAGCACTTAAGAACTTATCTATCGCAATTGAAACAATATGTTCTTATGTTCTGTACCTGGTACGATAGTTTTATACAACCTCTTAACTTGCAGGATGTTCACCAAATTCAGTGTTTATAAGTCCATCAAGCTCACTTAAAGGTACACTTAGCTCTACCCAAGCTTTAGCATCATCATCTAAAGGCATATAGAAAAATACAACATAATCTCCTTCGAAGTATAAAAATACCCCTTCTGCTTGGAAACCCTTCGCAATCCCTGAATTTTTAGCTTTGACATTAAGCAGCTTTATCACCTCTGCACGACTTCTTTCATCCTTCTTAATAAAGTTTTCATATGCAATGGGATTTGTGGATTTCACATCCAAATTAACGCTTTTTTGAATGTTTATTTCTCTCGAACCACTGAGTTTACCGGTACCTTTGAATAATATACTAACTACTTTGTCATCAATCCTTTTGACTTCATAATCCAATTGGACATCTGTATAATCTGCCGCTTTGGCAAAAGATTCTGCAAGCTGCTTAATACTCTGGTTCATATAATCCATTGAAAGTTCCCCTTTATAGCCTTGCAGCTTTGGGTAATATATCTTCGTGTTTTTGGAGGATACCTCTAATAGCTGTCGAGTTGTGCCATAATCCTGACTTGAGTCCTTTGTTTCTATTTTTTGTTGATCATTATTGCTTGCTGTGTTTGCTTTCACCTCTGCAATTTGATTGCTGCATCCGGCTAGTGTAATCATCAATAGCCCTACACATATTATACTGATTGGCTTCTTCATACTTATCATCCTTTCTATTTTATATATTCACTACTTACCAGGACATTTGATATCGTTTCTGTAGGAATCTCAAATTCAATTACACCCATATACCCTGGCGCAACTTCATACTTATCGAAGGATATAACCAGCTTATTGTTGCTGCTTATATAAAAGCTCTGGTCCGCTTTGATCTTTTCAAAGGGTGAGATATCTCCCTCTTCAACCCAGTAGAATTTTTGTTCATCATCTTTCATCTGTTGTCTCATTTGCTCTTTTACCTTTTGGCTTATTATCTCAACATAACTGTCGTCCTTAAACAAGCTTGGCAGTGTGATTAGAATTTGATTTTGCTTATCTACAGTATCATATTTAAATGTTGTGGAAGAAGATCCTACAGTATTTACAACATATCGTCCTATAGATAGTATTTTGTCGGTATCGGTCTTTATCACATACCCACTGTTAACACCCAGATGCCCACCGCCTGCCGCCTTTAATTCTTCTATTTCTTTACTGAATTCTGCATATAGCTTTTCATTCTCTGCAAGATATTTCTCATTCAATTTGTTTTGCAATTCCTGGTTTTCCAATCCCTCCACAGCTGGAACTTTTACTTCCGCATTATACGTATCTTCATTGATCTTATATTCTTTAATCAATAGAACTTTTACAAGCTTGCCGACTACAGGCACCTCGGACATAGCATATGCTATAGAGCTATTCATGTTAACTGCTGCAAATAGGACAATCACCGCAGCAGCCACTCCAGAAGTCCATTTCAATCCCTTTTTACTCCTCTTTTTCAACTTACTCTTATGTGTATTAATTGCTTTTCTAACCACAAAATCTAATTCTTCAGGTATTTGTACGTCTTCATAATTTTTTTTCAATTCTTTCATCTTCTCCATAATTAGCCTCCTTAATTTAAACTTCCATCTCAATGAGAAGCCTTTTCAAGCCTGCATATAATCGGGTTTTTACTGTATTTAGGTTTTCGCCAAGAATAGCTGCAATCTCTTCAAGCTTTAAATCCTCAAAATATCTTAAGCTAATAATCAGTCTGTAGTTATGCGGCAAATTGTCCATGGCATTTTGTAAATCTAAGTTTTCATATATGTCATCTTTTGCTTCAGAATTCAAATCCAAGACAATATCTTCAACATAGTTTAGCTTTCCTTTTTTTCTTAATACATCCAAGGAAGTATTAACAAGGATCCTATAGAACCAAGTTTTTATATGCTCCGCATTTGTCAAACTGTCTATAGAGTTTAAAGCTTTCAATATGCTCTCCTGGACAATATCCAATGCATCATCCTTATTTTTTACATAACTGTAAGCCAGTCTGTAATGGGATTCTTTATTTTGCAGAATATAGTTTTCTAGTATTGTGTACATTCTATTTTTCATCATTTTGCGCAATAAACTCCTTTTTAGATATATATCTTTTTTAGTTTATATTATATAGACGATTTAGTTATTAAAATAGTTTTAAACAAAATAGGTTTCATTAGCAATAAAAAATCTTCTAAAACAAAAAAACAGACTAAGAATCAAAATTCTAAGTCTGTTGATTTATGTATTTGGTGGAGGCGAGGGGAATCGAACCCCTTCGGCTGGCTCGTAGGGGCATTCCCACTAACAGGCTTACAGTGTTAGTAGCTTCATAATGCGTCAAATTGACTTCTGCCTTAGGAGAATGTTCAACTACAAGCCTTATCTCTACTTTTTCAGGTATTCGTAGGACGCTATGCGCTCAACTTTTTGGCTGCCTACATTCACAAATTATCGAATATTAAACAAACAAAAACAGACTGAGAATCCCAATTCCTAGTCTGTTGATTATTGTATCTTACAACAATTTTTGTACCTAGCACCATATTCCCATTCCATACAGCGTCCCTAAAATTAATGTTTTTTATATGTACCATATTTAACTTGACTTTCATTTTTGCTCAATTGTATAATAATGTTGTAAAACAAAATTGTAATACAATATTGTTTTACAGTATTGTCAAACAGAAAGGAGCAAGCATGAAATCATTAATTGATGGTGCATATGACCTACACATCCATTCTGCCCCAGATGTATTACCCAGGAGAATGGATGATTTAGAAATGGCGCAAAGGATTATCAAGGCAGGCATGAAAGGCTACGCAATCAAATCACATTACTTTGTGACATCAGAAAGAGCTGCATTGGTGAACAAATTATATCCGGAGTGTGACCTTATCGGAACAATTACCCTTAATAACTCTGTAGGGGGGATTAATCCCTCCGCGGTAGAAATGGCCGCAAGATCCGGTGCAAGACTAGTCTGGTTTCCAACATGTGACGGAAAATATGAGCAAGAATGTGTTTTTGACGAAACAAATCCCGGTAAGAAACTTCCTTATTGGGCACAAATTGTGATTCAAATGAAAAATGATGGAGTCGTTTCCTCTCCAATTTCAGTATTTGATGAAAGTGGAAGGCTCACAGATAATACAATTCAAGTTCTTGAGATCATAAAAAAATACAATATGATTTTAGCGACATCGCATCTTTCACACGAAGAGACTTTCGCCCTAGTAAGAGAAGCGAAGTCACGCAATCTTGAGAAAGTAATCATTACACACGCGGATTTTCCAACAACCTTCTACACAATTGAAGAACAGCGCGAACTGGTGTCAATGGGAGCGTTTATCGAGCATTGTTACACAACATGGGCAACAGGCAAAGTAGAATTCAAAACAACGCTGGAGCAAATAAAAGCTATTGGTTGCGATCATATTGTATTGTCAACAGATTTGGGACAGCCAACAGCTGTCTATCCGGACGAAGGTCTTCTTGCATTCGCGACCAGACTGGTTGAAGCAGGTATTCCAGAGCAGGAAGTTGTTAAAATGACCGTTAGAAATAACCTTACTCTTCTTAAATAGAAAAGACAGGAGGCCAATTATGGAAGGTAAAAAAATGCTGGTCTTCAGCGCACATGCAGCAGATTTTGTATGGCGTGCTGGTGGAACAATAGCCAAGTACATTAATCATGGAGCTGACGTGACCATTGTTGTTATGAGTTATGGCGTAAGGGGTGAATCAAATGATTTATGGAAGGGAGCTAATCAGACAGCTGACAATGTAAAAGCAATCCGCCATGAAGAGTCCTTTAACGCATCACAGAAATTAGGTGTCAAGAATATTGAATTCTGGGATCTTGAGGATTATCCAATTAATACCGGAAGAGATGTACTTGACCGAATCACACAGAAGATCAGGGCTGTCCAACCGGATATCATACTCACACATGATGCAAAAGATGTTATTAACCCGGATCATGATGCGGTCAGACAGCTTGTTTTTCAGGCAAGTATAATGTCTAATTCAGCGGGTGTTCAAATCCCTGGGCTTCCAGTCACAAAGCAGATGATGATATTTGGTTTTGAGCCACACCAGACAGAGCTTAGCGACTTTAAACCAGGAACTTTCATTGATATTACTGAAAGTTATGATGCAAAGATTGCGGCAATGAATTGCTTTAAAGCTCAAAATCACCTGATTGAATACTATACGCAAAGGGCATTTTTAAGAGGCAATCATGCAAGACGATTGTCAGGTGTTAAGGATTATAAGTACGCAGAGTGTTTTTCAAACTTTTTCCCACGTGTCGCACCCGAATTCTAAACAGTTTGGTAAATATTCAAAATTAATGAATAATGAAGGAGAGAAAGAAAAATGAAAAAAATGATTAGACTGATTAGTATCTTAACCGCTATCATCCTGGTGCTGAGCGGATGCTCGGCAGGTGGAAACACAACCGATTCAGGAAGTTCCCCCGCACCTGACGCTTCACAAGGTAAAAAACAAGATCTTATTATGGGGACAGGCGGCACCGCAGGCACTTACTATATTGTTGGTGTTGCTATGGGCCAGGCTGTTTCAGAACATTCAAGCATTAACAACATTGTTGTTCAATCTTCACTCGGTTCAATGGAAAATATTAATTTGACTAATACAAATGAAATGCAGCTGGGATTCTCCAATGAGGACGGCATCTATTTTGCCTATAACGCAACAGGCCCTTATGAGAAAACTGGAAAGCAAGACATTTTGGGTGTCATGTCCCTATATCAGAGTGCCGGCCAAATGGTTACAAAAGCAGACTCAAACATAAAGACTTATGCGGATCTCAAGGGTAAAAAAGTTTGTTTAGGGCCACCTAGCACAACTATTATAGAAATGTCAAAAGCAATACTTAGGGAATATGGCATAGATCCTGAGAAGGATATCACTCCTTTCTACTTATCTTTTGATGAAGGTATTACTAAAGTTGTAGACGGAGAATTAGACGCTACATTCTATGTAGCCGGAACACCAACTGCAGCTCTTATGAATGCTGCTTCAACAACTCCTATGGCATTGGTTAATGCTGATCAAAGCTTACTAAACTCTATAGCTGAAAAACAGCCTTACTATAAGCCATATGTGATTCCTGCTAACACTTATAAAGGTATAGATTATGATGTAAATACATTAAAAATCATGACAACAATTTTTACAAATTCAAAGGCATCAGAAGAAGCTATATACGATTTTGTAAAGAACTCTCTTGAAAACATCGACACCTATAAAAATGCCCATGCAGTTGTTTCAGAAATAACACCTGAGACTGCAGCCCAAATGGCTATACCACTTCATCCGGGAGCAGAAAAGTACTTCAAAGAGAAGGGCGCTATTAAATAAATCAGAATAGTTCATCAAATTAGGGAGGTTCAGTATGGGAGATACCACTTCAACTTTTAACAAGTCAAACAAGTTGACGGACAAAATTCCTCTGTTTATAGCTATTTCACTATGTGCATTCCATACCTACACAGCATCCATCGGAATTTTACCCGGATATGCCCTTTCGGCAATCCATTGGGCTTTGGTTGGTACTTATATCGTTTTCACAAAACCCCTGAAATTTAAATATGGTAAAATCCTTGATATGCTGCTGATGGCTGTAAATATCTATATCAGTATATATCTTCTAAATTTACAAGAAGAAATGGTTTTCAGATCTGGTATATACACGGACTTTGAAGTCTTCTTGTCAATCATTGCAATTATAAGCGCTCTGGCAATTTCAGGACGTGTTCTTGAAAAATCCTTGTCAATCCTAAGTGTTGCATTTATTGCATACGCGCTTTTCGGAAACTATATTGCCGGCATGTTCCATACTGTTAAATTTTCTGTAAGCCGTATTGCAACTTATTTATACACATCAACAGATGGACTTTATGGCGAGACTTTGCTGGTTTCAGCAAGATTTATCTTCATCTTCCTGATCTTTGGCTCTGTTCTGGAGATTACAGGTGCCGGTCAATTCTTCGTTGACCTCACGCTGTCCTTTACAGGCAAATTCAGAGGCGGCCCTGCTCAGGCATCTGTTTATGCCAGCATGTTGATGGGAACAATCAGTGGTTCAGGTGCAGCCAACGTTGCAGCAACCGGACCATTTACAATCCCTCTGATGAAGAGAGTAGGCTATAAGCCTGATGATGCAGCAGCCATCGCTTCTGTTGCGGCCTCTGGCGGACAAGTAATGCCACCGGTAATGGGTGCGGTCGCATTCCTGATGAGTGAAATTACAGGAATAGAATACGGTACAATTGCTCTGGCAGCATTTGTACCAGGTGCACTTTACTATATAGCCTTGTCTTTCATCGTATATTTCAGTGCAAGAAAAAACAACATGGAGCTGATTCCAGAAAGTGAAATTATGCGCCCATGGGAAGTCTTCAAGAAAGGCTGGCTGTATCTTATACCAATTTTCCTCTTGGCTTATCTTTTGTTAAATGGATACAGTCCACAGCGCGCCGCTCTTGTTGGTATCATAGTTACTTTGATTATCGGCTTCTTCCTCAACAGGAAATCCTTGAGTCTGGAGTCTTTTAAAAGAATATGTGTTGACTCTGCAAATGGAATCAGAAGCATTGCTGCTTCATGTCTTCTGGCGGGAATAGTTATTGGAGTGCTGAATATAACCGGTTTGGGTATTAAGCTCAGCGGTATCATTGTTACCTTGGCAAATGGAAATCTGGTTCTTGGACTGATTCTGGCTATGTTTGCCAGCCTGATTCTGGGTCTTGGATTACCGACATCAGCATCCTATTTAATTCTTGCAGTATTAGTAGGTCCAGCTTTGATTGATATGGGTGCTTCAGTATTGTCAGCGCATTTGTTCTTGATATACTTTGCGGCATTATCCTCCATATCACCTCCAGTTGCCATAACTGTATTTACAGCTTCAGGTATTGCCAATTCCGATAACATGAAATCAGGATGGCTGTCAATGTTCTACGCATTAGGCGGAATTATCCTACCGTTTATGTTCGTTCTTAATGGCAATTACTTATTGAGCGGTACAGTTGTGTCAATTGCAATAACAATTATAATGGGTATCATCGGCTGTATTATACTAGCAGGCGGTATTATTGGTTGGTTTGGTACCAATATCAATATAATATCCAGAATTTTATTACTGGTAGCAGGTACTCTGGTAATGCTTGCAACGCCTGTGGAATCATCAATCGGCCTTTTGACCGGAGCTTTGGTTGTCGGGGTTGCGTTCTATACCAAAAAAAAGCGTATGAGAGCAACAATGGAATCATAAGGAGAATTGTGAATATGGAAGGAAAAATAGGATTTAGAATTAAAAAGGACTTTCAAAGATCCGACAAGCAGGTTCTAGATAGATTTAAGAAGATCGGAACTTGTGCAGTCAGCGACGGCTTGAATAAATTCAATACCATGCATCATTCAATTAAGCCAATCATTGATGACGCTGTCATCTGCGGCAATGCACTTACAGTAAAAATGAGACCGGGTGATAACCTCATGCTCCATAAAGCCATCGGACTGGCTCAACCAGGTGATGTTATAGTTGTAGACACTTGCGGGTCAGAGACCAACAGTGTCATGGGTGAGCTGATGGCTATGTCAGCTTTCAAAAGCGGTGTTGAAGCAATAATAGTTGATGGAGCCATCCGAGATATTAGAGAGCTAAAGGAACACCACTATCCTGTATTTGCTAGATGTGTCACACCGGCAGTCGGTGATAAAGACGGACCCGGTATCATTAATGGTCTTATCTGCTGTGGTAATGTTGCTGTTCAACCAGGCGATATAATACTGGGAGATGCTAACGGTGTCGTGGTTATCCACCAAGATGAAGCGGAAGAAGTGTTGACAGCTGCTGAAAAGAAGCTGGCCGGCGATCAAAACAGAATGAAGGAGATTTTGAATGGGGTCATTACAAAACCTGATATTGATAAAACCTTAAAAGAAAAAGGTGTCATTTAGATTTCCCCCATTCCCATTTGAAACCGTCATAGATGTAACTATATCAGGGCATCTTGAGATGGTTCTTTATGGTTATATTATATTCGACATATTGAATGTCTGCTTGAATTTTGGTACAATTGGAATATTATAACACAATATATTAGAATAGATTGCGAGGTGAACTCATTGTCTCGAACAGGCAAGAAAGCATATGAGATAATTAAAGAAAGAATTCTTGATGAAACTTATGCACCAAATGAACCCTTAGTGGAATCAACACTAGCTGAAGAGTTAGGTGTTGGCCGCAATACAATCAGGCAAGCATTATTGCATCTCGAAGGAGATAAGCTTATTGAAATGCAAGAAAATAGAAGTGCCATTGTAAAATATCCTACCAAGAAAGAAGTCATCCACCTCTTTGAGATAAGGGAGCGCCTTGAGGGCTTGATCACATATTTTGATGCGGTAGATTTGACAGATGAGGATCTTAACGCACTTAAAAATTACATTACTGAGATGAAACAGTATCTGAGCCAGAGTCAATTAGTTGAATACTCTAATACAAATGATAAATTTCACAAAGTTCTGTACGAAGGTTGCACTAATAAAGAAGCCGTTAGGCTACTGAAAAGTATCAATTTGCAGCTGAGAAGATACAAGAAAAGAACCATCCTCATTACTGGCCGAGGTGATACTTCCTGTAAAGAACATGAAATGATTTATGAAGCTTTAATGCTCCGTGATTCGGACGCCGCAGAAGCTGCAATGCGTAAACATGTTCGAAATGTGAGAAAAACACTAGTAGCGAATTACGAAATTTTATATTAGTATTGCAGGTAGTATTTAATATTTTGTCTATGGGATACCTCCCAAATGGAAATAATCCATTTGGGAGGTATCTTTTATAGGAAGATCTTGATCTTTTGATTGACGTTTTTCTCTATACTCTCCGAATTTAATCCGATTAGTTGCGGATTTAACTTACATAAATATTTGTAAAGACTATCGAAATAGTCTTTACAAATGTAGACTACTGCGGTAGTATATAAATATACTACCGCAGTAGTCTGGAGGTTTTATTTTGGAAACAGTAAAATTATTTGACAGCGAACTTAAAATTATGGACATTGTGTGGGATAAAGAGCCTGTATCGGCAAAGGAAATTACCCTTATAGCCGCCGAAACAATCGGCTGGAATAAGAATACAACTTATACCATTATCAAAAAACTTATCGAAAAAAAAGCAATTGAACGGACTGAACCGAACTTTATCTGCACTTCGCTTGTCAAAAAAGAAGATGTACAGAAGGCTGAAACCCAAAGCCTTATCAACAAGCTTTATAACGGCTCTAAGAAAGTTTTTTTTGCCGCATTCATTGAAGATGATATTTCTGATGATGAACTTGAGGTGTTGAAAAAGCTGATAGAAAAGAGGTAGTCTATGCTATGCGAAATATTCTACTGGGTACTTAATATGGGTATCATCGGCAGTGTTGCCGGATTGGTTGTTTTGTCACTGCGCAAAATCAAAGCTCTGCCGCGTTTTGCGGTATATGTCTTATGGGCTCTTCCTCTCATCAGGTTGTGGCTGCCTTTTGGAATTGCCAATGAATACAGCCTGCTAAGCCTGATTTCAAGATTCACCACAAAAACAGTGGTTATCTGGGAAGAGCTGCCGCAGCTCACAACCACCAACAGTATAATGGTGGCAAACAGCTATTTCCCTATTGAATACAAAACTGACCTGCTTGAAAATGTGTTTAATGTCGCATCGGTAGTTTGGATTATAGTTTGCTGTGCTGCCATTCTGACCTCATTGTTGTTATACATCTTTACAAAATCGGAGTTGAAGTCGGCGGAGCCTATAAAAGGCAACATCTACAAATCTGACAGAGTCACTGAGACCGCTGTATATGGTGTTATTAGTCCCAAAATCATTATTCCTGCTGCTATAGCTGATAAGGATATAGATTATATCATCCTGCACGAACAAGTGCATATAGAGCGCAGGGACAATCTGTTTCGTGTTGTTGCCGTGATAACTGCGTGCGTTCATTGGTTCAATCCTCTTTTGTGGATATTCTTAAAATGCTTTTTTGCCGACATGGAGCTTGCGTGTGATGCAAAGGTTTTGAAGTGCCTGAACGAAAGACAAACCAAGGAGTATGCTCGCACCATTCTTACCTGCGCCTCCGGCAAAACTTTCTTTGCATCGGCTTTTGGCGGAGCAAAAACAAAGGTGCGAATTGAAAATATATTGTCATATAAAAAGCTTACGCTTTTATCGTTACTCTGCTTTGCTGCATTGGTAGCGGTAATTGCTGTAATCATTATCACGAATGCGACTGTTTAGGAGGTGCTTTTTTGAAAAGAGTATTTTTTATAATGCTGGCTGTTGCCTTGTTACTGACAGGATGTGCAAAGCCGGAAAGTAACAACCTGATAAAGGCAGACAATATTACAATTTTTTATGGCGTTTCAAGTTATGCTATGTTTAGTGCAGATCAATCGGTCATTGATGACTTGCTTAACCAGTTCAACTCTCTCAGCTTTGAAAAAACCACAGAGGAAATGGATTTAACAAGTGCCTTTCATGTGAATTTTTCCTATAATGGGAACGGTGTTAAAAGCTTCTGGGTTGATAAGAACGGCGTGTTTTGGCTTGACGGTGAAACGCAATGCTATAAGGTTTCTTCCGGCTCATTTGATTATCAGCATTTAAAAGCAATATATAATGACAGTAGAACATCCCAGTGAAAACAGCATTTGTGGTTATTTCTATAATCCAACAGAATGATATTTATTGCTAGATAACTCTTATTCAAAATTTATTTAGCTGATCTTGGCTATTATGAAAGGATAGAGATTCATGAAATATAAAAATTTTTATTTACTGTCGCTGCTTGCGATTATTTTAGTATCTGTTTATCCCATATACATGGGCGTTGTAACGTTGGGCAGTTATTTGCAAAATGGATCTATTGATGTGGCTGATTATAAAAAATACATCATACCATACACACCTATATGTATTTCGTTAATTATTTCGACCGCACTCATGCCGCTAATCTTTAAGCTATTCAAGCGGTACACTCTAGCTGTCGTTTCATTTTTGGGAACCGTAATATTCTTTGTTTCCGAATTCGGGTTTGAACAGATCAAGGTGATTGAGGGATATGTGGAAATGCCCCTTGAATCATGGCAATTAAGCTTGTGCATGGCAACTCCGGAGGTTCTCCGCTCCATCGGCGAGCCCATCTATGCAGCGAATAATCCGGCTTTCAAAATTCACTTTTACATAATTGCTATTGTCATCATACTTGCTGTACTGAATATGATATATGGTTTTTCAAAAATGCTCAGAGAGCAGGACTTCGAAAAAAGGCGCCCGCTGATTGCTCAAGCTGTTTCTGTTGTGCTTTTCATCGGCCTTTGCATACTTGCTTGTTTTTCCGCTTTTTATAGAAACGGCACAATCAATATTTCGACATTATCAGCGATACTTATGTCTGTATTTTTCATAGTATTCGGCATTACGGTCGGTATTTATAGTGGCTCTATATTTTATGGAAAAAGCAAGTTGTTATCGAAGATCATACCTGCGATAGCTGCCTCGTTAACAACACTCATCATGTATATCGGTGAGCTGGTGCTGATGGGTGGAGTGCTTTTCAAATATGGCAATGGGTTCTTCTTTGAACCTATAGAGGCAATTCCCTTCTCCGCAGCCGACATTGTTATTATTATGGTTTCCGGTGTGATTACATATATCATTATGCAACTTCTTAACAACCCAAACAAAATAGAGTAACCGAGATGCATTTCCCATATATTGGTCAAAACTGTGGTGCCAGGGAAACCGCTGAAAAACGGCTATAAAAAATAAGATTTTTCTTCGGGTTGAATGATTATGCATTGGATTTTTTATCAATTACCTTTATATGTTAAAGTATCTTTGGTTATTCGTATATATAAGCACATATAGCA
>DASPIR010000015.1 GCA_035628995.1 Clostridia bacterium
TATCAGATGGAACATCAATGGGAATACTGGTGGACGAGTTTGTGAAGCTGTATGAAGGGCAGGAACTGTCACCACTCAGGCTGCAGTACAAAGATTATGCAGCATGGCAGAATAGTATGTTAAACAGCGCGGCAATGAAGATGCAGGAAGAACACTGGTTGAAAGCCTTTGAAGGAGAGATATCGGTACTAAGCCTGCCGACGGATTATTCGAGACCAGTGGTACAAAGCTTTGAAGGAGACAGTGTATACTTTGAATTAAATAACGAGATAACAGAGGGACTAAGAAAAATAGCAAAAGATATCGGAACAACAATGTATATGGTGCTATTGGCTGGCTTTAATATACTATTGTCAAAATACAGCGGACAAGAAGACATAATAGTAGGAAGTCCGATAGCGGGAAGACCCCATGCAGATCTGGAGAACATCATTGGAATGTTTGTAAACACACTGGCAATGAGGAACTATCCTGAAGGAAATAAGACATTCAGAGAGTTTTTAGAAGAAGTAAAGGTAAAATGTCTTAAGGCATATGAAAACCAGAGTTACCAGTTTGAAGAGCTGGTAGAGAAACTGGACATAGGTCGAGATATGAGCAGAAATCCATTGTTTAGTGTGATGTTTGTATTACAGAACACAGAGATGGAAGCATTGAACATAGAAGGGTTGAGGTTTAGAAGCCATGAGAGCGGACATAGGATATCCAAGTTTGATATAACTCTAAATGCAATGGAAGCAGGAGAAAAGTTAGGACTAAATATAGAATACTGCACAAAGCTATTCAGGAAAGAAACAATAGAGGGGTTAACTAAACACCTGACAAACATACTTGCAAACATAACAAAGACTATAGAAGTAAAGATATCTGAAATAGGTATGATGAGCGAAGAAGAGAAACATAAGCTGCTGGTTGAGTTCAACAATACAAATGCAAAATATCCGAAAGATAAGACAATACATGAACTGTTTGAGGAGCAAGTGAAAAAGTCACCTGATAATATAGCGGTAGTGTATGAGGACAAGCAGCTGACATATCAGGAACTGAATGAGAAAGCAAACCAGTTAGCACAGGTCTTAAGACATAAGGGAGTGGGGCCGGATAGAATAATAGGCATAATGGTCGAGCGCTCAATGGCGATGATAGTAGGGATAATGGGAATATTGAAGGCGGGGGGAGCATACCTGCCGATAGATCCTGAATACCCGAAGGACAGGATAGAATATATGCTGGAGGATAGCAGAGCAGGCATACTATTGACACAGAAGCACTTAAAGGACAACGTTTTCTTTAGGGGAGAAATTTTAGAGCTTGATGACGAGAATGTCTATAAAGATGGGATAGGTAATATTGAGGGAATTAGCAGTTCTGATGATCTGGCATATGTTATGTATACATCAGGGTCAACAGGTAAGCCTAAGGGAGTGATGATTGAGCATAAAAGTGTATTAAGATTGGTGAAAAATGCAAATTACATAGAACTCAATGAAAATGACAAGATACTCCAGACGGGAGCTATAGTATTTGATGCAATGACATTTGAAGTATGGGGAGCATTGTTAAATTGTGCAAGCCTCTATTTAATATCAAAAGATAAAATATTAGATGCTGATAAGCTAAAACACGAAATTGAAAGAAACAAAATAACCACCATATGGTTAACTGCACCTTTGTTCAACCAAATAATAGACCAGAACCAGAAAGTGTTTGATGAATGCAGGAACTTACTTGTAGGCGGAGATGTTTTATCACCCAAGCATGTAAATATATTAAGAAAAAACAATAGCAAAATCAGAATTATCAATGGTTACGGACCGACTGAAAACACAACCTTTACTACTTGCTTTACAATAGAGAAGACCTATGACAGCAACATACCCATAGGCAAGCCGATATCAAATACACAGATATACATAGTGGATATAAGCAACAAGCTTCAACCAATTGGAATAGCCGGAGAACTATGCATATCGGGAGACGGACTGGCGAGAGGATACTTGAATAAACCAGAACTAACTGAAGAAAAATTTGTACCGAACCCCTTCGAACTGGGAACAAGAATGTATAGAACAGGGGACTTGGCAAGATGGCTGCCTGACGGAAATATAGAATTTTTAGGCAGAATAGATCACCAGGTAAAGATTAGAGGGCATAGGATAGAACTTGAGGAAATAGAAAATCAGTTATTAGGCCATGGAAATATCAAGGAAGCCGTTATCGTCGCAAAAGAAGACACGGGTAACAACAAGTTTCTATGCGCATATATTGTTGGCGATAGAGCGTTAACTACAACAGAGCTAAGAGACTACCTGGGCAAAGAATTACCGGATTATATGCTTCCCTCGTATTTTATACAGCTGGATAAAATGCCGCTGACGCCCAATGGAAAGTTGGACAGAAGGAGCCTTCCGGAACCGGATGGCAAAATAGCAACAGGTGTAAAATATGAAGCACCGAGCAATGTTATAGAAGAGAAATTGGCAGTCATATGGCAAGAGGTACTTGGCATTGAAAAGGTAGGCATATACGACAGCTTTTTTGACCTTGGAGGACATTCGTTAAAAGCCGTAAAGCTTGCCAATCTGATTAAACATCGGTTGTCTGTGGATATAAGTCTGCGGGATATTTTTGAGTGTACTAACATTGCGGAACTTAGCAATCATATCAGAGCCCATGAAGCAATAGATTATGCAGCCATTGGCAAAGAAGCGGAGCAGGATTATTATGCACTTTCCTATAATCAGAAGAGGCTATTGATACTAAACCAGCTTCATCCGGAGGGCACAGAATATAATATATACGGACATATACGAATGAATGGGGATATTAATGCCGATCATGTGCAGAAAACCTTTGATTTCCTGATAAACAGGCATGAAAGCCTGAGAACCTGCATCAGGGAAATACATGGCAGTTATGTGCAAAAGATTGAAAAGGAAATTGAGTTTGAAATTGAGTTAAAAGATATAAGCCAGCTGAATGAAAGTGAAAAAGCAATAGTGCTGGATAACATATTTAAAGAAAAAAATGCCTATATATTTGACTTGTCACAAGCACCGCTTATACTGTGTGAATTAGTAAAGCTGTGTGAGAGTAAATATGAATTGGTATATTCTATGCACCACATCATATCCGACGGATGGTCCCTGGAAATGTTAAACAGAGAGTTCGAAATTGTTTATGACGCCTATAAAAACAACAGGGAGCCATATCTGGAATCACTAAGTATACAATACAAAGACTTTGCAGCGTGGCAAAACAAACAGATAGAGGACTCAGACCAAATGAAGCAAGCAAAGGAATACTGGGAAAAACAATTGCGAGGAAATATCTACCCGCTGAACCTGCCTATGAAAAATAGCAAAAAGCAGGCAGCAGTCAAAAAAGGTGCTTCCTATAGAACTGTTATAGATGCAGATATTAAAGAAAAGCTAAAGAAAATTGCTGAAAAGCAAAAATCAAGCTTGTTTTCATTAATGCTTTCAGGGTTCTATGTTTATTTTGCAGAATTAACCCGACAAGAAGATATGGTTTTTGGAATTGCAGGCTCCGGAAGAGGTGACGCTGAACTTGAAAAGATTTTCGGCTACTTTGTCAATACGGTGGTGCTGCGGAACCAGGTAAGCAAGGAAGAACATTATTTGGATTTTCTAAGCAGAATAAGCGATAGTGTTCTAAAGGCGCTGCAGTACCAAGACTATCCTCTTGAGTTGATCATAGAAGAGATAGGAATAAAATATCCAGTAATCAATGTATTTATTAATATGTTAAATATGTTTGAACACCGTGGACAACGGTTGGAAGACAAGCAGTCCCGCCATTTAAAGGATGTACAGCATGTAAAATTTGATTTGGAGTTTTATCTGATAGAATATGCAGATGGCATAGAAATCGTATGTACTTATGCAGAGGAGTTCTTTGATCCTGGGGTCATTCAACATATGCTTAGCGAATATGCCGGATTACTATCCAAGATTTCCGAAGATGCTACAAGGAAAGTAGCAGATTACTTCGATTAAAATAAGAAATCCATAAGAATTTTGCTCCTATATTATAGAAAGGTGGGGTATAACCATGTTAATAAAAGCATTTAATGAAAGGGTAAAGAAAAGCGGAAATAAAATTGCAGTAAAAACAAATGACGGTTTTTTAACCTTTAATGAATTGGATATACGGGTACAAAAGCTTGCAAAGCAAATAAAGGCAGAAATCAGAGACCTACGCCATATCAGCAAAGCCCCTGTTATAGCTTTGCTGTTTGAACATGGGACGGATATGATCGTCAGCTCCTTGGGAGCATTAAAAGCAAGAAGCATTTATGTCCCTTTTGATCCGTCTTACCCGGAAAGCAGACTGCTTTATATGTTGATGGATTCCGAAGCAAGCCTGATTGTAACCAATGAAAAAAACTATGCGTTGGCGGTTAGATTGGTTTCTCAAGCAGACAACAGGCTGAATATACTCAATATCAGTAACAGTAATTTGACGGAACCAGAAATAGATGTACCAGAGGAAGAGCACGATGGTGCCGCCTACATTTTGTACACCTCCGGTTCAACAGGTAAACCTAAGGGAGTAGTACAGACCCAGAGCAATATTTTACATTTTGCAAAAAGCTATATCAACACCTTGGGGCTAACTGAGGCAGACCGACTGACGCTGTTTTCGGTATTCAGCCATGATGCTGCCATCATTGATATATATAGCGGAGTATTAAGCGGCGCAAGCCTATATCCATATAACATGAAGGAACAAGACAATATAAGCAGGCTTCCGGAATGGCTGCTCCGAGAGGGTATCACCATATGGCATTCCGTACCTACGTTATACCGCTATTTTTTGAACACCCTGTTGGGAACGGAAGTATTCCCAAAGCTCAGGTTTGCTGTATTGGGCGGAGAAAATGTTTTAGAGCATGATGTGATAAAGCATCGCGATTTGCTTAGAAATGTTACCTTGATGAATCTTTACGGACAATCTGAATCCTCATATAATTCATCACAGCTTATCAGACGGTCGGATGAGTTTGCAGGCATAAACATTGGAGAAGCAGTGCCGGAAACCCAAGTCATTGTGTTGAACGAAAAAGATAAAAAAGTACCTGTATTAAGGTTGGGAGAAATCGTTATTGCCAGTAATCACCTAGCACTTGGCTATTGGAAGCAGGAAGAAAAGACAAAGGCGGTTTTTGTCAATCACCCGGAGTTTGGACGGATATATAGGACAGGAGATTTGGGGTGGGTAAACCTAAATGGGGACATTGAATACCGGGGAAGAAAAGACTTTCAAATGAAAATCAGAGGCTATCGTATAGAGCCGGAGGAAATAGAAAATTGCTTGCTAAAATATGAGATGCTGAGGGAAGCTGCTGTAATTGGTAAGTCTAATGGAGATAGTGAGCTATCGCTGTATGCGTATGTGACAGCGGATAAAACCGTGGAGGGGGTAGAACTAAGGACATTTCTGGCAAAAGAATTGCCTGAATATATGATACCCGCTCATTTTATTCAATTGGAGAAAATGCCCCTAACGCCCACCAATAAAATAGACAGGCTGGCCCTTCAGGAAATGGAGAGCATTACTGCGCAGACCACAGAGTATGAAGCAGCAAGAAATGAGATGGAAGAGACTCTGGTGAGTATATGGCAGGAAGTATTGAAATTAGATAGGATCGGTATAAATGACAATTTCTTTGATCTTGGAGGACATTCGCTAAAGGCAACAACGCTGGTATCTCAAGTACATAAGGCGTTCAATGTAGAATTGCCTTTGAGGGAAGTATTCAAGGCACCGACTATTAAGGGATTATCCGAATATATCAAGAGCTTGGAAGAGCACAAGTATACATTCATAGAACCAGTAGATGAGAGTGCTTATTACGAACTTTCATCAGCACAGAAACGTTTGTACACCTTGCAGCAGCTTGAACCGGAGGGCATAGGCTACAATATGCCAAAGGTGCTGTTGATAGAAGGCAAGCTCGATATAAAGAAACTGGAGGAGGCCTTTAAGCGGCTGATACAGCGGCATGAAACATTCCGCACAGGCTTTGAACTTGTAGGGGAAGAAATTCTGCAGAAGGTATACAACGAAGTCACTTTTGAAGTAGAATACTTGGATAATATGTTATCCAAAGAAGATGCGGAAGAAATTGTAAAGGGTTTTATAAGACCTTTTGACCTCAGTAAAGTACCGCTTCTGAGAGTGAAGCTCGCTAAAATACAGCCGCAACAGGACATGCTGAGATATATTTTGATGTATGACATGCACCACATTATATCGGATGGAACCTCCACGGGCATATTGGCGGAAGAGTTTATGAAGCTATATGAAGGAAAGGAACTGCCCGAGCTGAGGATACAATACAAGGACTATGCAGCTTGGCAGAATAAGCTGGTGAAGGCAGAAATAATGCAGCAGCAGGAAAACTACTGGCTGAAAACCTTTGAAGGAGAACTGCCGGTGCTGAACTTGCCAACAGACTATCCCAGACCGGCTATACAGAGTCTTGAAGGTGCGGAATATGTATTTTCGATAAAAGGCAGTTTGTACAGCCGGTTAAAGGAACTGGCTAAGCAAAGCAGTACAACTCTGTTTATGGTGCTGCTGGGACTGTTCAGTGTTGAATTATCCAAATACAGCGGGCAGGAGGATATGGTTATAGGAACTGTGACAGCAGGAAGAACAGATTCTGACTTGCAAAGCCTCATTGGCTTATTCCTAAATAACATAGCCTTCAGATGTATGCCCGGAAAGAAAAAGACCTTTATAGAGTACTTAAATGAACTCAAGTCAGAAGTCTTAAATGCATATGAAAACCAAAACTATCCCATTGAAGAGCTTATTAGAAGATTAGATATAAGAAAAGATATAAGTAGAAACGCTTTGTTTGATGTGATGATTATATTGCAAAATTTTGATCAGAACGGCATAGAAATAGCAGCAAGCAGTTTGAATATGAGTCCATACCCCATGGCACAGAACACCTCGGATTATGATATGAGCTTGTATGTATATGAAACCTCGGAAGAATTAAGGCTCAAACTGCAGTATAGCACAAAACTATTTAAGGCTGAAACAATAAGGGATTTTGCGAAACACTTCATCAATTTAAGTAATGAGCTTCTTCAAGAACCGGAGAAACAACTTGGTCAAGTAGAAATGACAGATGAAGAAGAAAGACATAAGCTGCTGCGCGAATTTAACGGTGTTGGTGCAGATTATCCGGGAGACAAGACGATACAGGAGCTTTTTGAAGCGCAAGTGGAAAGAACACCAGATAATATAGCTGCTGTCTATAACGGGAAGTCTTCAGAGGGTAAAGTGCTGACCTATACGGAGCTGAATGAGCGTGCCAATCAGTTAGCGAGGCGGTTAAGGAGTAAAGGGGTAAGAGCAGATCAGATAGTAGGTATTATGGCAGAACGGTCTCTGGAGATGCTCATTGGTATCATGGGGATACTAAAGGCAGGTGGTGCCTATCTGCCCATAGACCCTGTATACCCGGAAGAAAGAATAAACTTTATGATGGAGGACAGCGGTACCGATTTGTTATTAACCCAGAAGCATCTCAAAGGGAAAGTCAGGTTCCAGGGTGAAATCATAAATTTGGAAGATCCGGATTTATATGAAGGAGACAGCAGCAACCTTAACGTGGGATACAACCTCAATGACCTGATATATGTCATCTACACATCAGGAACCACAGGTAAGCCCAAAGGCATATTAACGGAACATAGAAATGTCATAGCCTATGTAAATACATTCAATGAAATGTTTTCGATTGAGGAAAAAGATGCGACACTACAGCAGGCATCTATGACCTTTGATGGCTTTGTAGAAGAGGTATATACCATTCTGATAAAGGGTGGGAAAGTGATCATACCTGAAAATGAAGAAGTAAAGGATGCAAAGGCCTTAAGAGAATTAATCGTAAAGAATAAAGTAACCATACTAAGTTGTTCACCGTTGATTATGAGTGAATTCAACAAGCTGAAGCCCATGAACTCGGTACATACCTTCCTGAGCAGCAGCGATGTACTAAAAAAGGAATATACTAATAACATCATACAATATGCCAAAATATTTAATATGTATGGTCCTTCCGAAGCCACAGTGTGTGCAACCTGTTACAGCTATTCCGGCGCTGAAACGGGCAGTATACCCATAGGAAGACCCCTAAAGCATACCCGTATATATATATTGGACAATAACAACAATGCACAGGCGGTAGGAATAGCAGGGGAAATATGTATAGCTGGGGAGGGAGTGGCCAGAGGCTACCTTAACAGGCCTGAACTGACAGCAGAGAAATTTGTGGAAAACCTCTTTGAGCTCGGAACGAGGATGTACAGGACAGGAGACCTTGCAAAATGGCTGCCTGATGGCAATATCGAATTTTTAGGAAGAATGGACCACCAAATAAAGATAAGGGGTTACCGTATCGAGCTGGGAGAAATAGAGAACAGGCTGTTAAGTCACGAGGAGATAAAAGAAGCGGTAGTAATCGCAAAGGACGAGGAAGGTGGAAGCAAGTACCTATGTGCATACCTGGCAGGAGATAGGAGAATGGCCATATCGGAGCTAAGGGAATACATGGGTAAGGAACTGCCGGACTATATGATCCCATCCTACTTTGTGCAGTTGGATAAGATGCCTATGAATTCCAATGGAAAGGTAGACCGGAAGGCACTACCTGAGCCGGGCGGAAACATTCATACTGGAGCAGAGTATGAAGCTGCAAGGAATGAAGTAGAAGAAAAACTGGTAGAACTATGGAAAGATGTCTTGAAGGCAGACCAGATAGGGATAAACGATAACTTCTTCGACTTGGGTGGACACTCCCTGAAAGCAACAAGTCTGGTGGCCAGAATGCACAAGGAACTCAATGTGGAAGTACCCTTAAGAGAGATGTTTAAGACACCCACAATCAAAGGACTATCAGAATATATCAAGGGTCTGAAAGAAAACATATATGCATCCATAGAACCAGTGGATGAGTCAGAATATTATGAACTGACATCGGGGCAAAAGAGGTTGTATACCTTACAGCAGTTTGAGATGGAAGGAATCGGGTATAATATGCCCGGCTCGCTGATAATAGAAGGCAAGCTGGATGTATTGCGGTTAAAAGAAGCCTTTAACCAACTAGTACAGCGGCATGAAGCACTAAGAACAAGTTTTATGATGGATGGGGAGAATATACTGCAGAAGGTGCACAAGGAAGTCCCGTTTGAAATAGAATATTTTGATAAAGTGTCATCGGAAAAAGAAGTGAAAGTGGCGTTGAAGAGATTCGTGAGGACATTCGATTTAAGCAAAGCGCCGCTTTTGAGGGTGGGGCTTATAGCCTTGTCCTTTGGTTCAATAGTGCAGAAAGAAAGACACTTGCTGATGTATGACATGCATCATATCATATCCGATGGAACCTCTATGGGGATACTGGTGGAAGAATTTGTGGAGCTGTATGAAGGGAAAGAACTGCCCAAGTTGAGGGTACAATACAAAGACTATGCCGCATGGCAAAATAAACTGCTGAGTTCAGAGGAAATGAAGCAGCAGGAAGCATACTGGTTGAAGGAATTTGACGGGGAGATACCAGTACTGAATCTGCCGACGGACTATCCAAGACCAGTGATAAAAAGCTTTGAAGGAAACCGTATATACTTTGAACTGGATGAAAAAATAACGGAAGCGTTAAGAAAGGCAGTAAAAGAAACAGGTACTACCATGTATATGCTGCTGCTGGCTTCTGTTAATGTTCTATTCTCAAAATACAGTGGACAAGAAGACATTATAATAGGGAGTGCGATAGCCGGAAGGCCGCATGCAGATTTAGAAAATATCATTGGAATGTTTGTCAATACGCTTGCGATGAGGAACTATCCGGAAGGAACAAAAACCTTCAGGGCATTCTTGGAAGAAGTAAAAAGAAATGCTTTAAGAGCCTATGAAAATCAGGACTATCAATTTGATACACTGATAGAGAAGTTGAATGTCAAGCGTGATATGAGCCGCAATCCTTTGTTTGATGTTATGCTCATCCTGCAAAACATGAAAATGGAAGGAGCTGAGGTAGAAGGATTAAGCTTTTTGCCATATTCAGGGGAAAACAATATAGCAAAGCTTGATATAACTATAGAAGCAGTAGAAATAGGAGAAAAAATCAGTTTAAGCATAGAGTATTGTACGAAATTGTTTCACAAAGATACGATAGAGCGGATGGCAGGGCACCTAAAGAAAATACTCAGTAAGACAATAGAGAATATAGATATCGCACTTTGTGAAATAGATATACTAACAGGGGAAGAAAAACAAAAACTATTGCATGAATTCAATAATACCTACGCGGAATATCTGGGAGACAAAACTGTGCATGAATTGTTTGAAGCTCAGGCAGCAAAAACGCCGGACAATATAGCGGTAGTGTATGGAGATAAGCAGCTAAGCTATGGCGCATTAAACGAAAAGGCCAATCAACTGGCAAGCGTGCTGCGGGCTAAAGGTGTAGGACCGGATAGTATCGTTGGGATTATGGTTGAAAGATCTCTGGAGATGATTATAGGAATCATGGGAATATTGAAAGCAGGAGGTGCCTATCTTCCTATTGATCCTGAATATCCGAAAGACAGGGTAGTTTATATGCTGGAGGACAGTGGAACAGAAGTGCTTCTTACAAAGTCCGGTATTGCGAAAACCTTTGAATTTAATAAGCATTCGTTAATGTTGGATGAAGATCGGCTGTATGAAGGTGATGCAAATAACCTGCAAAAGAACAATAGATCCGATGATTTAGCATATGTGATATATACCTCAGGTTCAACAGGAAAACCAAAAGGGGTAATGATCGAGCATAAATCCATAGTCAACTTTATAAAAGGAATGACACAAGAAATAGAATTCAGAGAGGAAGAATCAATATTAGCCCTGACGACGATATCTTTTGATATATTTGGGCTGGAGACTTTGCTGCCTCTGACAAGAGGAATGAAAATAATCATAGCGGAAGAAAGCAGTCAGAAAGATCCCAAAGCGTTAATCAGATTAATAAACAACCATTCTATTGATATACTGCAAATAACCCCTTCAAGAATGGAAATGCTGCTTGATAGCACCACGGATAATATGGGGCTGACTAATTTGAAAGAAATAATAGTAGGTGGAGAGATTTTTCCCAAACCATTACTGGAAAAGTTGAGCGCTAGAACAAATGCAAAGATATATAACGCATACGGTCCTACAGAAACGACTATCTGGTCAACAACAAAAGCTTTATATCCTGACAACGTGCTTAATATAGGAAAACCTATTGCAAACACAAGGATATACATTCTGGATAAGAATAATAAAGTGCAGCCTGTCGGTGTGGCAGGCGAGCTTTGTATCGGCGGAGATGGGCTTGCAAGAGGATATTTGAACAGGCCAGAACTGACAGCAGAGAAATTTGTACCAAATCCATACGAGCCGGGAGAAAAAATGTATTGTACAGGAGACCTTGCAAGGTGGCTTGCCGACGGCAATATAGAATTTCTTGGCAGAATGGATCATCAGGTAAAGATAAGAGGCTTTAGAATAGAATTAGGGGAAATTGAGAACCGGCTATTGACTTATGAAGGAGTAAAAGAGGCAGTTGTAGTAGCAAAAGGCGATGAGAGTGGGAATAAGTATCTATCCGCCTATCTCGTAAGTGAAAAAGAACATACAGTAGCAAAATTAAGAGAACATCTGAACAAAGAACTGCCGACATACATGATACCGGCCTACTTCATACAGTTAGACAAAATGCCCATGACCCCCAACGGAAAGGTAGATAGGAAAACACTTGCTGATTCCAGCAAACTGGAAGAATCGGATGGGGGCATAAATACAGGGGCTTTATATGTAGGCCCCAGAAACTACCTGGAAGAAAAACTGGTAGAAGTATGGGAAAAAGTGCTGAAGCTAAATAAGATAAGCATCAAAGATGATTTTTTTGAGATTGGCGGCAATTCCATAAACATCCTTCAAGTCATTAATTTAATCAGTAATGAAATGGACATTGAACTGAGAATGGCAGACCTGTTTATTAATAAAACCATTGAAGAGTTATCGGAGTATATAAAGGAGGAAAAGGCAGGAGATAATCTAAAAAGCGTACAAAAGATCAACAAAAACAAAAACGGAAAAATCATATTCATATTACATGGATTGAATGGCAGTATATACAGCTACAAGGATCTGGCAAAGCTTCTGGAAAATGATTTTCAAATATATGGTATACAGGCAAAGGGGCTGGATGGAAGCTGCAGCCTGGCAAAAAGCATTGATGAGATGGTAATGGATTATGTGGAAGAGATTAAGCAGGTACAGAGTGAAGACCCATATATTATTGTAGGTTATTGCATGGGCAATATACTGGGATACGAAATCATAAGGGAATTGGAAGCACAGAATAAAAAAGTAGAAAGATATATTAATATTGATGAGTTTGCATTTCTTTCCCATAGTATAATTTGGATTTCAAAGGCTCAAAGAATATGGGACAGTCTGTCTAAACATAATAAGTTGGAAAAAACACTTGAGGATGTTGCAATTGCAGCAGACAAAACCGTTCTTGAAGGCCAAAGGGAATTAGTCGGAGACAAGGATAAGATTACAAAATATATGAAAAATGTAATAAATACAACCTACAGGCCAAAAGGAATGATAAAAGCACAAACATACATCATAAAAGCGAAGGAAACCGAACATCCAAAGCTAAACGAAAAGGATTGGCGCAAAATTGTTAAAAACGATGTAAAAATGGTAGAAATATCAGGTACGCATGAATCTATATTACTGCATCCTCATGTGGAGCAGCTTGCGGAAGAAATAAAGAATGCATTAAAGGACTTGTAAAAGCCAAAAACCATTGAATGTCCACCCCATATCATATAATATATATGTTGTAATGAATCTCTCACGTTGTAAAATAAGAATATTTATAACGAAAGGAAGAAATATATATATGACTACTCAACAAGCGGTAATAAGGAATCAGAAGGATGTTGAACCTGTAAAAAACCCTAAACACAAGGTCGTGTACGGCAGATTACTTTCTGGAGAAAAGGAGAATGGCAGGCTTTCTGCACACCTGACTACTATAAAGCCAGGTGGAGAAATACTTCCTCATATCCATGAAGTACTTGAGGTGATTTATATAATACAAGGCGAAGGCTCGGCATTGGTTAACGGTGAGAGGAAGAAGGCGGAGCCGGGAACAATAGTAGTTGCTAATGTTGGAAGCGAGCACGGATTTTTAAATACCGGGGACACAGATATCGTGATGTATTGTGTATTCTCACCCGGAATTGCATAATAAATCTGAGGGCCATAAGTTCTTATGCTTATAGCCCGATTTTGTTTTGGGATTACATTTTAGCAAAATAGCGCAAAATATAAATAATGCGTCTTAAGCAACGGGGGAACGGATACCACTGAACACACGGATGTTCCACGGATTCCTACGGAATAACACGGTTATTTAATATAATATATTGCAACGTTAGTAAATTTTGATACCTACTTCATTATCGATTATTACTAATGCTTCAGAATATTTTTCCACCGTGTATTCAGTGGGTTTCAGTGTTTTTCCGAAGGAAATCCGTGGTACCCGTTCCCCATTTACTACTTCGCATTAATCTAAAGAGGTGTAATATGTTCGAAATCAAAATGACTGAAAATGAATCAGGTCAAAGGGTAGACCGGTTTCTCAGAAAATACTTGAAGGACTCTACGCTGGGGGACATATACAAGCTCTTCAGGAAGAATAAGATTAAGCTGAATGGCAAGAAAGCAAAAGAAAATCAGATGCTCAATGAGGGAGATGTGCTGCAGCTATATATTGAAAAGCCGGAAACCGAAGCAAAAGAGGACTTGCCTTTGCCAAAACCGGCTAAAAGCCTGGACGTAATATTCGAGGATAAGAATGTAATAATTGTCAATAAACCTGCCGGATTGCTGACTCACCCTGATAAGCCGGGAGATACTGACACACTTATAGACAGAGCATTATACCATATATACAAGAAAAAAGGAGCAGAGCAGTCGGAGACGTTTTCTCCCGCTGTATGCAACAGACTGGACAGGAACACTGGAGGCATTGTAATTGTAGCTAAGAACTACAAGACCTTAAAGGCTGTGAACCACACCATAAGAGAGAGAGGAATGCAAAAGCTCTACCTGTGCATAGTGGCAGGGAAAATGGAAAAGAGCGGAGAAATAAAAGCCTTTCTTAAGAAGGATGAAGGAAGAAATATTTCTTCAATCCGGGATACTGATGAAGGGGAAGGTAAGGCAATACATACAATTTTCAAAACTCTTGCAGTATCAGATACAATAACGGAATTGGGAATGCGGTTTTCTCTTTTGGAAGTGGAGCTGGTAACAGGCAGGTCCCATCAGATAAGAGCCCATTTCGCAAGCTTGGGGCACCCCCTTGCAGGTGATATGAAGTATGGGGATAAGTATATTAATGAATACTTTAGAAAATATTACGGACTGAAATATCAGTATCTTTATGCATATAAGGTGGCATTTCAAGAGGTACACCAGGATATAAGCTACTTAAAGGGAAAAAGCTTCGTATGCAGACTGCCGGCGAATGATGCAAAGATAGCCGGCAAGCTGTTTGGGATGGAGGGAATATAAATGTTGGAATCACTGGAAAAAAAGCTTGCAAACATACTAGGCAGTATAGAATCCAGACTTGAGGAAAATATATTGTTTTTCAAGGGAATAGACGTAGAATATATAAGAAGCGGGAAGACTGCAAAAGCCAAGGTATACATTAACGGAGACAAATTAAGCTTTGATTTTCAAAAGGTAAAGACCCCGATAAACCCTTCTGATTTAAGTGAAATGATAATAAGGTCAGGAAAGGAATATGAAGACTGCATCATAAACTATTCTGAGAGAGGCAGCGGCATTGTCATTAGCACAGAAAAGAACAACGTAAAGATAAATTATACTAACAAGGAACAGGATATGGCAAATCTTCATGATGATGTTTCTGCCAGAACTAACAGAACTTATCTTGTCAGGGCCGGAGAGGCTGATGCCGTACTGAGGGAAATCGGCATACTCACCGCAGAGGGCAAGGTGAAAAATGATATGATTAGGAAGTATAACCAGATAGACCACTTTGTCGAACTTGTTGAAGCGCTTATTAAGGAACAAGGGGACAAGGAGAATATTACGGTGCTTGACTGCGCATGCGGGAAGTCATATCTCTCCTTCGTGCTTAACTTTTATATAAAGGAGAAGCTGAAAAAGAACTGCTATTTCATAGGTCTTGATATATCTGAGCAGGTTATAAGCTCCTCCAGGAAAATGGCACAGAACCTGGGCTATAAGAATATGGAGTTTCATCAGATTGATATTCAAAACTATCAACCCACAAAAAAGATTGATATAGTCATAAGCCTGCATGGCTGTGATGTAGCTACAGATATGGCAATAGCAGCCGGAGTCAGATATGAGGCGGGAGGCATAATAGTTATACCATGCTGCCACAGAGAGCTTCTCAGCCAGTATGAGTACAAACCCTTTAGTGAAATAATCAAGTATGGAGTGCTTAAAGCGAGGATAGCCGATGCTCTGACTGACGGCATAAGGGGGCTTCTGCTGGAAGCAATGGGCTATGAAGCCTCAATTGTTGAATACATATCGCCATTGGATACACCAAAGAACTTGATGATCAGGGCAGTAAAAAAGAGTGCCAGAAATAGGAAAGCTTATGAGGAGTATCTGCGATTGAAGGAAAGTCTTGGAATTAACCCTGCATTGGCAAGGCTGCTGAATATATAGTGCATAGTAAACACCTTCCGAGGGAAAATATATCGGAGGTGTTTTTTTGTGCGTAAAAGAATAATTCAAGACCCTGTTGTAGCAATTGTCGACGCTGCAAAATCAAATAACTGTGTGGAAGATGCACTAAACATGATAAATGCTCCAAATATGATAAAACAGGGAGCATGCGTGGTTATAACTGCAAATATGGTAGACAATAAGGCTGCAAGCACAGGCACAGTTGTGCATCCTGACTTATTGAGAAAAATAATAAAGTATGTTAAGAATTATAAGCCTTCAAGGATAGTGGTTGCAGCGGGCTCCGGCGGTGCACCGACAATGCAGGTCTTTGAAGAAATCGGCTTTAGCAAGGTAATAAAGGATGAGGAGATAGAATTCATCGACCTGAATTATGGTCCTTATACCGAAATCAGCCTGAATCATGATATTGTACCTTCAACGAAAATAAACAAGCTGTGCGAGGAAATGGACGTACATATATCCTTTACTCCAATAAAAATGCATAAAGAGGCCACTGCATCCCTGGGTATAAAAAATATGGCGCTATCATGGCCCCCTGCTGAAATTCATGGAATGCCCAAGAAAAAACTCGGCATACATGAGGATCTGCATAACTTCATTGCTGCAATGGGGGAGGTGGTTCCGATAGATATTACAATACTTTCGGGGATGAATGGAATGGTTTGGACAGGGCCCAGTGATGGAAAGGCAGTAAGCTCCAATCTTATTGTAGCCGGTACGGATCCTGTTGCGGCAGACGCTGTTGCTGCCAGAATGCTGGGCTTGCTTCCTCAAGCAGTGCACTATCTCTTTGAGCTGCACAGAAGAGGTTTGGGTCAGGCAGATGCAACCAAAATGATAATAAAGGGCTTATCGCTTATACAAGCAGAGGAAAT
Organism: Clostridia bacterium; assembly: GCA_035628995.1. Taxonomy (NCBI): domain Bacteria; kingdom Bacillati; phylum Bacillota; class Clostridia; species Clostridia bacterium. Next base: position 16,728 of record DASPIR010000015.1, read on the forward strand.
GTTCAGCATGGCTGCTTTAGGTCAGAGTATTGCTATTGACAGGCCAAGAGTGCGTACTTTTCATGGAGATTAAGTGCTTATTAACATCACAGATTTCTAGTCAATCAAAATGTTAAAAATGCACTACCTTAATGTAGTACTCTGAAAACAAGTAAAAATGTTCAGAATAAAATGAACTCATAAGGAAAGTAGCCGAATACGGAGGAGTTCCTGCAAAGTCTATAGGCTATCTTGACTAATAACGGATAGATATGGTTATGAATGATTAATCGTGTTTTGGCAGGGTTGGCGAGCAAGAAATTGTAAATCAGATAGGTTATAATAGAATTAAGATAAACGTCGACGATATTTTGACTATAAAATAAGTGACAAATTTCGGTTGTGTTTGCAGTCCCCTTGATATATTACTTGGAGGTGTTGATCAAGAGAGAAAGGAAAAACTTATTATTATCACAACCAAATTTTAAGGAAAGAGGTGTAACTATGGATAATAATAAATTATTGCTTTCAAACCTGAAAACCTATCCAAATATAGAGAGATTGGTTAAGATTCAGGAAAAATTGGCTAATAATAAAACGATACAGGATGCAAAGGCCAATAATATAAAAAATGAAAGTTATACAGCAACAAACCCAATTATTTAAGCTTTAAGAATGCGGCGCAAGCCGCATTTTTTTGTTTGTATATGTTATAATAATTTTATAATTATTTTTATTTGTGGGGTAATAGAATGTCTCAAAACAGTATTGTTAACAAATATTTTCCGGCTTTAACGCATAGAGATTATAGACTTTTTTGGACAGGACAATGCATTTCTTTAATTGGTACATGGATGCAGACTGTGGGACAGTCTTGGTTGGTATATCAGATTACCGACTCTTCTCTCAAACTCGGTATAATAAGTGCACTTCAATTTACTCCGATGCTGCTTTTCTCACTGCCTATAGGAGCTTTAATCGACAGGCACTCTAAAAAGAGAGTGCTTTTCATTGTACAGATAATTATGGCACTAAATGCTTTTTTACTTGCGTTTCTAGTATGGAAAGGTATTGCTTCCTATGGGACAATTGCCTTGCAGGCTTTACTGCTTGGAACCCTGAACTGCGTAGATATGCCTGTACGACAGTCTTATATGGCGGAGCTGGCTTCAAAGGAACATCTTATGAACGCGATTGCACTGAATTCCACCATTTTCAATGCCGCCAGGATTATAGGCCCTGCTGTGGCAGGACTGGCTTTTAGCTTTTTTGGAGCTACTGTCTGCTTTCTAATAAATGGTTTATCATTTATTCCGGTTTTAATCAACATTTATAGAATCCAAACAGAAGGAAAGTGCTCAAATAGCAAGCAAGGGGTAAAAATAAGCCATGAAATAAGGGAAGGTCTAAAATATATAGCTGGCAATCCTGTCATTAGTACAACCATATTGATGCTGGCTTTCAGCAATACTATTATTATGAATTTCAATATACTGATACCTGTAATGGCAAAGACGGTCCTAAATGGTGATTCAAGGGCTTATGGATTTTTAATGACTGCACTGGGTCTGGGCGCTTTTACAGGAGCACTTTCATTGGCAGTTACAAGCTATAAGGGATTAAGGATGAAGCTGCTTATGGGAGCTTACTTGAGTTTGAGCGTTTGTGTTTTCATAATAGGATATCAGACAAAGTTTATATATGCATTTTTGATGTTCATGCTGGCAGGATGGTCAATGACCTCTGCGTTGTCCTCATCCAACACCTGTGTGCAGACCAATTCTCCAGATGGTATGAGGGGAAGGATTATGAGTGTATACTCTTTGGTGGCGGGTGGAGCTATACCTATCGGAAGCATGTATGCAGGCACTATGTTGGAAAAATTCGGTGCGGGTTTTACCTTCAAGGTCAGTGGTATGGCAGGTATTGTGTTCATGCTTGCGGTAATAATATTAAGGTATAAATTGGTTGCGAATCATAGAGCACAAAGCACAAGCGCATAATAAAGCATAGTGAGGCGTTGAAATGCATAACAAGTATGAGATTAGCTGTGGAGAAAACAGAATATATATTCTTGATTATATGTCGGGAACTCTTGGCTTTTCAGCAAGACAAGCAAAGAGACTCCTAAAGGATAAGAAAGTACTCATAAACGGAAAAGCAGCATACAGGGACAACAGACTTAAGAATGGAGATATTCTGGAAGTCGATTTGGCGGAAGAGTCCAGAGAGGACATTAGAGCTGAAGATATAGAGCTGTCGATAATTTATGAAGACGACTATATATTGGCAGTTAATAAGCCGCCTTACATGCTGGTGCACCCTACACCCAACCACCCTGCAGGGACGCTGCTGAATGCAGTTGCCAATCATTTCAGAAAGCAGGGTAAGGAAGCATCGCTGCGCTTATTGAACCGGCTGGATATGAATACATCAGGTATAGTTGTAATCCCTAAAAGTGCAGCAGTTCATCGGACTCTTGATGAAAGGATGAAGGATGGCAGCATAAAAAAGTATTATATAGCAATAATACAAGGGGTTATTAAGCCGGAAAAAGGGATAATAGACAAACCAATCGGAAAGAATGAAGAAGACCCCATTAGGAGAACAGTTGCAAGCGATGGGCAGCCAGCAGTTACAGCATATGAGACACTAAGCAAATCCAAGGGCTGCTCAATGGTGCGTCTGGAGCTTTTGACAGGGAGGACGCATCAGATAAGGGTGCATCTTAGCCATTTGGGATGTCCAATAATAGGGGATACATTGTATGGAGAAGAAAGCAGACTCATCGGAAGACAGGCCTTGCATGCGTCAGACATGGAGCTTCCACATCCCTTGGGGAAAGGTATAATCAAGCTGCATGCTGAGCTGCCGGCTGATATCATCAGCCTCGCTGCTGAACTGGAATTGGAGTGACTTACATTTGAAAAAATACAATGTGTATGAAATAGAAAAACAGCATGATGGTGTGAAGCTAGGGGATTATCTGCGGGAACACCTGATGATGTCAAGGAACGGGCTGATAAAAGTGAAGAAATCCGGTTCATTGAAGGTGAATGGGCTTAATGTACATACTGATATTATACTAAAAGCCGGGGACAAAGTTGAGTTTGAGCTTACCGACCAGAACTCCGAGAACATTCTTCCTGAATTTATGGAACTGGCTATAATATATGAAGATGAGTATATGATTGTAATTAACAAAGAAGCGGGTATCCCAACCCACCCGTCTAAGAATCATTATATGGGTACGTTGGCAAACGGTCTCATGTATCACTTGATGGAGGAGGGAAGGGATATAACCATAAGACCTGTAAACAGACTTGACAAGAACACCTCGGGACTTGTTTTATTTGCTAAGAGCTCCCACATACAGCATCTTATGTCTTTGGAAAGCTATAAGCACAAAATATCAAAAGAATACCTGGCCATTGCACAAGGCAGAGTTGAAGCTGACTCAGGCACTGTCGACGCACCTATAGCAAAGGAACGAGAGCATTCTGTAATAAGGACGGTAAGAGAAGATGGAGCCAGAGCAGTTACGCATTACCATGTACTTGAACGATATGAGGACTACACTCTGCTCAGCATATTCCTGGAGACAGGCCGAACTCATCAGATAAGGGTGCATATGGCTTATATAGGCCATCCACTGCTTGGAGATGACCTGTATGGCGGCGGTCAAGAAAAAATAAAAAGGCATGCATTGCATGCCTATAACATCAAAATGCTTCATCCAATTTTACATAGTAATCTTAACCTTACTGCTGAACTTCCAGAAGACATGCTTCAGTGCTTATTAATACAACAATTATAAAGTTATTCAAGAGTATTAATAATGCACTTCCTTGATGTTGTGCCATGTTGTTCTAAACCGCCACTGGTTCAGGCACATATCAAAAAACATTCTGAAGGTTAAAGGATTCTTTGGCAGGTATGTGTTTTATAAGCGTTCTCAAAGATGACATCTGTGACAGGGCTTCATTTTTATCCTCAGTTTTTACATAAGAAATAAGCTGCGACAGAACCAATTCTATATTATCAATTTCGTAGTGGTCAATAAGCATAGACCATACTTTGCTTGTCTTATCCCATTTGTTGTGAAATTCCTCAAGCTTTCTGGATGCCTCATTCCAATTCTGATTTTCTATATCTTCTTCAAGAGTTGAAAGATTGCTGCTAAGCTCTTGGGATTCAGAATTCAGCGCATAAAGGGTGAGACAACCTCCAACTATCAGCAATATTGTGAGTATAATAATAATTATAAGGGGTTTCAATTTACTCACTTCCTTTTTTGAAGATTTCCGTTAAGCTGATAAACGAGCTTACTTTCGGGGTTAAGATAAGCGAAGAACACATCTTTTGCTGACTTGATTTTATTTGTTTTAAGCTCATTTGAAAGCCAATCATTACTCAAACCAACTTTATAAAGGTTATCTGAAATTACTCTCCCGTCGATTATTATCGTGACAGGCAGATTCTGTGCCGTTGGCTTAATGTTCAGGTCTTTTATAGTGGCGGGCTTGACTTCGGGCTTGGGAATCACGCTTAATTGCCCGCTGGTCTCAAGAATGGCATAGTCTATGTCCTCCAGGTTGGGGAAATTCTTGAGCCTCATTTGCTCCAACAGGTCATTGATATTGTATCTTATCCTTCTAAGCTCTTTCTCCAGAATTACTCCCCGCTCGATGAGGATGCTGGGCTTGCCGCAAATGATGCCTCTGGCACGTTCGCTCTTCATTGATATATAGGAAAGAAGCTCTTCCATGATGAAAAGTGTGATTATGGGGATTATACCGCTGATTAGAGGAATACCCACATTAGCCATAGGGACTGCTGCCAAATCTGCAATAATGAGGGCAACAACAAGCTCAGAAGGCTGGAGTTGTCCTATCTGCCTTTTTCCTAACAGCCTTAGTACAATTACAATTAAGATATAAAGAATTAGTGTTCTTACGAATGCGATAAGCAATAGGCGCACCTCGGTTTTTAAATTCTTCAATAGAAGTCTTTTATATAATTCCCCATCTGCAAAAAAATATTAAATTTGACGTGTGGAAGATTTAATAGCAGCCGATTTAGTGGTAAAATATTCCCAAGGAGAATATCTTATATAAAAATTCCGCCTACGGAGAATTTAAAAAAATCTCCGGAAATCCGGAGATTTTAAAAAGCACTTAATGTCTTACACCCATTGAAATAGTATGGAGTGCTTCGCCTGCTTCGTTCTCAAATATGTTTTCTACAGCCAGGTCGCCTATTGCAACGATGCCAACGAGTTTATCATTTTCTACAACCGGCAGTCTTCTCACTTGGTTCTCTGCCATGATGTCGGCGACAGTGTGAACATCCATCTCAGGAGTAGCGAATTTGACGTTGGTAGTCATTACTTCAGAAATCTTCTGATTGGCACCTTCACCTTTTGCAACTCCTCTGAGAATTATATCTCTATCGGTAACAATACCTACAACTTTGTTGTTGTCAATTACCGGTACAGAGCCAATATCCAGCTGCCCCATAATCGAAGCTGCCTTTGTGACTGTATCATTTGATGCTACTGTACTGACGTTTGTGGTCATAATCTGCTTAACCTTCACAAGCATCATCCTTTCATATAAAAGTATGGATGGATTTTGGCGCATGAATTGTATTATTTTTTCAAAAAAAACAGCTGGTTAGAATGCAATTAAGTCTATATATAGCTTTACCTCTTTATATTTTTTTAGAAGTCAAAAAAAACAGAAAAATATGAAACAATTTCTAATTTTTAGTGTAATATACTATATAACCTGGGGGTGGTGCTGTGCACGTTGAAGCCAGCATTATTGCTCGGTGCAAGAAGCATGATAAGGCTGCTTTCGTCGAGCTTTTCAAAATGTATGAAAGATATCTGTTTAAGCTGTGTTACAGCTATGTGCAGAATCAGCAGGACGCCCTGGATATAACTCAGGAGGTCTACATAAAAGTATTCAAAAATATATCGAAATTTGATGAAAAAATGCCATTCCATCCCTGGTTTAGAGCTGTTACAGTCAATACGTGCATTAACTTCAAAAGGGTATGCAGATATGATTCAGTGTCGCTCAATTCAAAGGATGAAGATGACAAATCCCTTGAAGAGGTAATCCCAGCACAAAATGATGTGGAAAATGAGGTATTGGATAAGGAATTGGGGCGACTGATAAGAGAAAACCTTGAAGGCCTCAAACCTAAGCATAGAATGGTATTGGTTCTTAGATACTACGAAGGATTGAGCTATGAGGAAATCTCGGTAGTGCTAAAGGAACCCCTTGGCACTGTTAAAACGGATATATACAGGGCGAGAAATATTTTGAAGGAAAAGCTAAGGAATGTTTTGATAAATCAAAACGATATAAATCGTACAAAGTAGGTTACGTCGAATAGCTGCGATTTATAACATCAATGAAACGTTTCGAACTATTGAACAATTATGAAAAGGATTTAGTGCGAAACATATTGGAGGCGCTGATATGAGCTGCTGCTTTGACAAAGAAATCATACAGAAATATGTTGACAACACCATTGACCCGTTGGAATTTATTTTTCTGAAGGAGCATATGAACTACTGCGGTGAGTGCAGACGGGAGCTTGACCTTGTAATGACCCTGGAGAACCAATTGAGCAAGTTTTTCGATGATGACAGTGAGGCAAAGGAGCTTGATTTGCTGATAACCAAGCTAGTTTACGACTGCATGGATGAGGTTGAAAAAAATAAAAAGCTTAAGTATGCAATAAATAGGGGAATAGAGTTAGGAAGCTGTATTGTGGACAATTCAACACGCTTCGTAGAATATATTCCCGGAAGCAAAAGAATGAGCAAAGGTGTAAAAAAGACTGCTTCATTCACCAGAGACATGCTGAAAACTCTTGTAAAAAGAGAAGTAGTAAAGCTCTGGGGAGGCATCATATAGTTTATTGTATTTTGGAGGATAAACCCGATGTTATTAGTGCTTATAATTCTGAAAATATTGCTCTATTTGCTGTTTTTCCTGGTAGGGCTGGTGCTGCTTTTGCTGATTATACCCTTTAATTACTCAGGCCAGGTACTTGCTTCTGATGGACTCAGGGCACAGATTGCTTTGGGCTGGGCATGGAGAATGCTTGGAATAAGTGCAGAGATAGAAGGGGAATCTGTGGATATAACCTTACGCATACTGGATAAGAGAGTATACAAGCTGAAGGGCAGGGAAGCTGGTACAAAAGAGGAAAAGCCGGAACACAAGCCTGAAGAAAAGAAAAAAGAAAAAAAGACAAGAAAAGGGTTTAGCTTAAAGGATATTGTCAATAGGGAATTTATAAATGAAATCCTTGAGTATCTCAAAAGAGTACTAGATATTGCAAAGCCAAAGTATTTTCATTTATATGGGACTTATGGCTTCGAAGATCCATCCTTGACGGGAATGGCGTGCGGTGTCTCTGGAATAATTAGCAGCATTATCCCCCATGCAAGACTTCACCTAAACCCGGATTTTACTCAAGAGATAATGGATTTGGACTTGCGTGCTGAGGGAAGTATGGTAGTCGGAAGCTTGGCATACCAGACAATCAGGACAGTATTTAAAAAGCCGATCAGGAAAATTTTGTTCAGAAAGAGAAAAAGTTGAAACTTTTTTACACTATCAGTGTAATTATTATATGTAAAACAATTTTGAATATAATTAGAGGAGGATATAGTTCATGGAAGGAAAAACACCAGTAAATGAAAGCTTGGAAACCCTGTTCACCCATCTGGAAAGATTCCTGAAGACTGAAACAGTCATAGGGGAGCCAATAGTTGTAGGTGAAACAACACTTATTCCTATTATCACAGTAGCATTCGGCTGCGGCGGCGGTGGCGGCGGCGGCAAGGACGAAAAGGGCAACGACGGCATGGGAACAGGTGTAGGAGTTGGTGCCAAGATATCTCCTGATGCTGTAATAGTTATCAGAGAAGATGCAGTTACAATGCTTCCGGTAAAGAGCAGATCAAACATTGAAAAGCTCGTGAGCATGGTTCCTGAGATAGTAAAGAAGATAAAGCTCAGGAAGGAAGACAAAGGCTGCTGCGCAGAAGACAAGAGCGAATAGTGGAAAGAGCATGAGGCCCGATATCGTTTTGATATTGGGCTTTTAGTTTGATGACAAATCCCAAATCACCACAGTAATGTATAGCTACAAAGAAGCAATAGCCTTGTATATCGATTCACACAATATAAGCTTTGGACAGAATTAGAGCCTGATACGAAGTAAAACCCTAACGCGCATAAACCCGGCGTCCTACCGGTATGCGCTAGGTTTACATCACGTAAACCTTACGGATTTTTCTACGTATCAAGCTCTATTCTGTTACCCAAAGACTTATAAGTGTTCGCTGATATACAAGGTTACTGCTGTACTGAATCGTTATTCAGATTATTTGGGCTTTGGTATCAGTTTGAAGAAAAACCATTATCAGATTGAATAGGGCTTTGTTTCTTTACTGAATTATTCTGCAACTATAGGTAAATAATAGTATTGAACACACATTTTAAAAATGTTATAATATCAAAGTAACATGGGTGGTTAGCTCAGTTGGTATGAGCACTACGTTGACATCGTAGGGGTCGCTGGTTCGAGCCCAGTACTACCCACCATTAAGAATATTAACTCCTTATTCATTGAAGAATAAGGAGTTTTTGTTTTATTATGATAGCATCTTGAATTATAAAATGGAAAAGGGTTTACATATTTCAATAACCTAACAACCTTTGTACCTGGCACCTAAGACTTAAATTAATAATAGATATGTAAACATAAACCTTGAACGAAGTGGTATATGTATATATCAAAATTTCAGGAGTATCTAGGATACATAATCTAAACCATAGCTGGATAAAATTGCATATTTAAGGGTGGAATGTTAAAATTATTGTAGTACAGTTTCTTAAAAAATGTTCAAGCCCAGTGACTGTAATAATTTTGCGATTATCTAAATATATTGGTATTCCTTAATCCATAGAGTTAGGATAAGTATGGTTATAATGGGAAGTTGGGTTATGGGAAAAAGTGGAGGCAATGATTATATTAGCTATGTCAAATAACTGATATAGTGGAGATATACGAAACAAGTTCGTGAATGCATCCCAAATTTTAGGTATTCACGAATCTTTGGTTCGTAAATACAGTAGTTATCGGAAAGAGGAGGCATGGTCGCCACGTCCTGTGGCGGTTATGATATTGGACGTATAATCTATTTGGCGTGATACTAAAATGTTAATAAGAGGTGGATGGTATTAATATGTTAAGAAAAGTATGTAATTATCTATTTTGGATTTTTATGATTATCAGTATTTATGGATTAGTAAGGTATTCTAATCTAACTGTAATAGACTTACCTTTTAATATAGAAAGTATTTTTATTAAACCAACAAATTCAGATGGTATTTTTATAGACTTATCAATCGGATATATTGTTAGTGCTATATTTTATTTAATGATTGTATTTTATCCTGAAAAGGTACGAAAGAATAAAGTTACAAAAGTTGCTTTAGCAGAATTCTCAACTGTTTGTACAGATGCAATGATATTAATTATTTTGATATATAAAAATGTTTCTTTGAAATCTGAATGGAATTATAAACATTTAACAGATGATAAAGTGTTCTTTGATAAAAATTTTTATAATAGAATGCAGCGCTTTGATGTGTACAAAACAGCAGATACACTTTTGTGTCAGAAAGAAGAACCATTCGATATTATTACTTGGGATGAAAAATTACAAAATGATCTAGATGATTTTGTGAAGCGAATCGATGTGACACTAAATAGATATTTGTATTTTTTAGATGATGAGATAATTGATAGTGCCTTGGCCTTCCAAAAGAATAACTTTATAACTGCATATTTAGGATTACCCACAAATGATTTAGGGATGTCCTATAGCGGAGTAAATGGGAAAAAATATTCAGATAGAATACCACTCCATTTATTCATAAATAATGTGGGCGATAGAAAAATGGTACCAATTTTTGGAGCTAACGATTTATGTGATAATAGTAAGATATTAAATAGTTATGTTGATACTTTACTCGAATTGAGAAATCATTGTTATAATATAACAGGATTTCATAAGGATATAGCATTTAAGCTTTTTTGTGAAGATATATGTGGGGAATATGGAATAGCAATATAGATGATAAGGGTGTAGGTGCCAGGGAAGGCTTCGAAAAATTCCATATGAAAAAAATAAAATCAAATATCTGAAATTGCTGAGCTCTAAAATCATTTCTAAGGCACTTTTCTACTAGATATAATGATTTACCATTCCTTATAAGTGAGACTTTTCAATATCTCACGAGTTTTTTGGAGGTTTCCCAGTCACGACGTTTAGTCAGTTATATAAGAAAAAGCTAATAATAATTGTCTATCAGTCGTGCCTGGCACTAGATTTTACTAAAGCAACAAAACTTTAATTTACTATATAATATACAAACGGAGGGACTCAAATCAATATGTAGTAGTTTACAAATGGTAAAATATACTATAAAATGTTATTAAGAGTCTATCAATTAGTGTGAATATACTGAATAAGCCATACTCTTTTTTTGTTGTGTATTAAATGTTAAGCATACTATTATCTTGTAAAGGGGTAAAAAAATGAATACAGATACAAATATCAACGTTATTATACCTGAAGGTATAGGTGATCCTAAATATTCAAACAGTTTTAGGACAAGCTTTAACGAAACTGATTTCCAAATTGATTTTGGACATCAAGTAGCTGGAGAAGATACGCTTAATGTTGTCTCGCGAATAACAATACCTACTTCAGTAATGAAAAAGTTCGTTGTTACACTTTTTATGACAGCACAAAGTTATGAGAAACAATTTGAACAGGATTTAGGATTTGGTGGAATAAAAAAATAAACTTAGAAGGGATGGTATTATGATTACATATTTTGGAAACACTCAACATAAAGATATGAATAATGGCGAAAGTTTCATAAGACCAAGCTCCCATGTTCAGCAAGTTCCAAATGTTCAAAGAGCACAATATATTTTAAGCACCAATATAACTGATATAGACTCCAAACAATGGAAAGGCTTATGCAGTAAAATGTATAAGTCCGCTTTAAAGTCAACTATGGAAGGCTATGATTATTTAGGGAGCATCACAAGAACAGTCATAGACTGGGGCAGTGACAACAAGGTTGATGAGAATTCTTTTGCCAAAGTAATAAGTATGATTAGGAGTAATTTTATGCAAATTTCACTCTTAGACATTTGGCAACAGGAATTAATTAGTGCTGTATACCGTAAAGCACACACTTTAAAAGTATATATATTTAATAGTCTAGGCTTTGATAGTTTATGGGTTATAGTAGATGACCCTTCTACAGATGTAATTTTAGAGTATTCTGAGTTGTATATAGATGTAATAGAGAACTACCCAGATGCTAATTGCGATTTTATGGTATTTGGGAAAGATGAGTCCAATCAGTTCTCCTTACCAGCTGATACATACACTATAATTGTTAAGGAGTAAGCTATGCCTACTTTGAATGAACATGTTAACCAATATAATCATAATAAGAGTTTATTGAGTAATACAGTATTCGACATAAACAATACTACTTATAAAGACTGGGTAGTAACTATTACATTTTATAACGCAGTTCATTTGATTGAACGGGAACTGGCAAAAATTACTACCCCATATCATTCAGGAAGTCATACGTATAGAGAGAAAGCTATATTAAGAGAGAAAAAGTTGAAAACCATAGCAGCAAAATACCAAGCACTTTATAATCAAAGTATTCGTGCACGATATGAGTGCTATAAGTTTAGCAAGAAGGATGTTGAAGGAGTAATGCATATACTTGATGATATAGAAAAGGCACTTACATAGGCAATAAAATTTGAGAGTTTCAGCTATATCTAAGCTGAAACTCTTTTTGCTATGATCCCACAAACTATTGATTATTGCACTTTCTTTAAATATTTTAGTGCCAGGTACGACAGTTAAGCAGTTATTGATGAAAAAAGTAAAGATAACTGCCTAACTAACGTGCCTGGGAAACCGCTGAAAAACGGCTATAAAAAATAAGATTTTTCTTCGGGTTGAATGATTATGCATTGGATTTTTTATCAATTACCTTTATATGTTAAAGTATCTTTGGTTATTCGTATATATAAGCACATATAGCACTTTATTGAGCTCCTTTACGGGAGCTCCTTAATTTTGTGAGGCAGCGAGGCTAGGCTGGCAAAGCAGGTTTACCATCCTGACTATATTACATGCCATATTTGCTAAAGTGATATGAATCTTCGCCCTGCCCAGCCTCAGATACCGGCATCTTCGTAGCCCATGATTTCTCACCATCGTTGCGAATCGTCGTTCTACCTTATATCGTTTGTTCAGGGCTTCTTTAAATGCTTCTGTTTCTACTCGTTTCATGTCATGAAGAACAGCATCATATCTTAGTGCGACCACCACGTACCTTCCACTGTGTATCTTATCACCCTTATACTTCTGTAGGCACTTGTCATTTAGAGGACAGCTCTGGCAGGTCGCTTTGGCAAATTTAAATTTGATTGTTTCTCTTTTTCCTACTTTATCATAGGATTGTATAAAATCTTTGGTGGCAATTCCATTTGGGCAGGTTACTTGCTTTAAATCTTCTGAGATAATGAAATCTCTTACCTTGTAAAAGCTTGTTTCTCTACTTGATTCTTCATAAAAATTTATGTTGGATATTATGCTATTGTCTTTTAAATAAGCACGGTTATTAGAAGTCCCATATACTTTGTCTGCCGTAATTTCTTCTGGCTTTAAACCTAAATTATTGTCAACTTTCTCTATGAGTTCTACAAGCTTCTTCTCATCGCCTATATTAAAAGGGGTTTGTACGGATGCAAGTATTATCTCGCTGTCCTCGTCTACAATGATATGATCTTTATATCCTCTTTTTATGTTACCCACTGATTTGTGCGCTATCTTTGCATCGGGGTCTACAACGCTTACTATTTTATCTTTTTTTCCGTTGGTATACTGGTCTATGATATCCCACAGTATACCAAAAGCTTCTTTGTATTTTTCATTCGTTTGAAGTTCATCATAGGTCTTAAGATAAAGGTACTCTGCATATTTCTGTGCTATTTGCAGATATTTTTTTAAACTTATTTTATCATCTTTCTGATATTCTTCTTCAATCTCATTCTCAAATTGTGCCAACTGTTGCTCTGCAAAGACTTCATTGAATCTTCGTAGTTCCCTTATGACCTTTCGGAAAGCATCACATATGAGTCTCTGGTTTGATGGGTAGTTAACATTCGCAGCTACATCTGTGGTATCGATTAAATATCTTTTGGATTTAACTATATCCTTTTCGATACATTTTCTGACGATTTCATTAAAGAATTCATCGAAACTTTCTTCTCCCATTCTGTTTGTTCTAAAGTGGCTGATTGTTGTATCATCAGGAATCTCATCATCTAAAGATAAGCCCAAGAACCAACGGAATGCAATATCTGTCTGAATTCGCTTTACTATCTTTTTATCTGAAAGAGTGTACAGGAATTCCAGCAGACAGATTTTAAGCATCATTACCGGGTCTTCCGAAGTTCTGCCTATTTCACTATATTTGTCTTTTACCATGTCGTAAACAAATGAAAAATCTATGATCGAATCTATCAAAACAAGCAAATGATCTTTAGGTATTAATCGTTCAAATATCATATGGGTGAATACATCAATTTGTGGATTATTTTTTCCTAACACAATGCTCAACCTCCGTATTTTCAACACTCTACATGCTCTAATTATACCATATTGAGAGTTGAAATCTAAGCATTTTATGGGGATTTAAAGGCATTTAAGAAGATTATGTATCTTAAATGCCTTTGGGCTATTGCATAATTTGTAGTACATTTGTATATTTATTCTAGGCTACGCATTTTTCAGCGGTTTCCTAGGCACAACTGTTAAGCAATTATTGATGAAAGATTAGAATATAACTCTCTATCTGACGTGCCTGGCAATGTGAATTCTATTCTATAGAATATTATTCACTATCCACTTGGACCGGTATATAAACATTCTTAAGCGGAATAATAGCCTTATACTTTGAATCAAGTTGTTCATAATGCTCTAAGACAATATTAATTAGTTCATCGCCATTAATTAATCTTAAATTTGACTTGCTCTTCGCAAATTCCTGGGCCTTCTTTGAGAAGCTATTCAAAGCAATGAATAGACCATATTCCCCAGTAGAAACATTTCCATATAGAGCCTGAACCTTATCTGGAGTAATGTCAGCATCGTTACTTTTCACTTGAACTTTGATAATTGGTGGCTCTAACCCTAGTTCATCTTTAAATGCGATAATGTCAATCCCACCATCTGCTCCTTCTGGAGTCACTCTGGTTCGATATCCAAGAATATTAAGGATATGTGCAACAAAATGCTCAAACGGATGCCCTTTCAACTCCTGAGTGAGTTTTTTTGTAATATAATCTCTTGTACTCTGCTCAATTTCCTCTGCTACATTAGCAACTGTAATATCATCTTCAACAATCTCAGCTAGCTTTTTTCCTTCAAGCAGGGATAAAAATTCATCTGCGTAATTTTTTACTTGAAAAAGGCTCAAAGCAGAACCAATTTCATATAAAGCTCCCTGTGAAAGGCTTGTTCTAGGGGTATGCTTAATCCATTCTACTGCTCGCATATTAGGATAACTCTTTTCAACCCCTGGCTTGTATTCGTAATTACCTTTTATTTTCCCAATGTGAACTTGTCTATCTTGCTTTGATGGGTAGACAACTATATCCCCAATTTGCATTTCATGAAGAAAACGATACATCATTCCAGCAGCAACAGGTATAGCTCCTTTTTTTATATCTGGATACGCTTTAATTACCTTATCTTTAAAACTATCACGATCAGCAGATATTTTGCTTAAGTCACCAACTTCTTCCCATCCTATAGCAACACATGGAGTACCCTTATCTAAGAATGTACTATCAACCTCACCAAGGGCTCCTGCATGAATCCCCCATATTTTTGTCTCCAAATTAGGCATATATTTCATCCTTCCAATAAATATTATAGACTCTTTTCCATAATCCGTTATACTTGCATCCGATTCCTGCATATACCTTTTTGCTTACAATCATGTACTTCTGTACAAAGCTTCTTACTTTTTCTACTATTGTATACTTTTTAGGTTTAAACTTACTGTATTGTTCATTTACATTTGATTATCTTGTATATCAGTCTAACGCTAAGCTGCAACACCCATAGGAACAACCACCATACCCAAATCACAATGCAAAAAAAGGTCGTAGGTAAAAATTCAAAGTTCCATATACTGAATTTTGTACTCGCAATCAAGTCACAAAATGTAGGCAGAAAAATATAACCTGTGATTCCAAACAAAACAATCTGCGGAAGATTATTTACTACAAATCTTTTTATAAGTTCTTTTCTGAAATCCCTAATTGCACATTCTCCTGCCAATGGCTTTTTCATATTCAAATCCCTTATGTTTTCAGGATATTTTAGACCGAACAAAAGTGTAACAAAAACTAAGAGCACGCTTGTAGCTTGAATCACTTCAGTCAACGAAACATTCATCTAGTCCGCACCTCTTGTGCTGCAGCAGTTTCTGGTTCTTCACCAACTCCGTAATAGCCACGTAGAACATTGAATGTATCTTCAGGAATGCTATGTACTCCATTTGAATTCTTGACTTTAACAATTGGCTGCAATTCAACCGCTTCAATATCTGCAATTCTTTTTAGTTCTTCAAGAAGATTATCTGAATGAGTTATGACATTGTAACTGCCGTCATGTTGCCTTCGTGCATCTGCTAATACTCTTATTATTGAATTTCTAATCTCTTCTTCCAAATTATATCTAAATTTGGTTCTGACATTACGTAACAAGGAACGACTTCCTGTATCGGTGAGTTGAAATAGCAAAGAGATTTCTCTTTCACTTGGGAATGTATCAATAAAATAATGCTTTAATAAATGATATAATCTTCTTTCCCTAATTTCGTCTCCTCTTGTAGGAAGCTGTTTTCCTAGAATCATTTCCAAATACTCGCACATAGCCGACTCACCTATACATGTCAACGCCCCTTGAAGTTCTTCATTATTTTGGCAGTTTAGTACCCCTCTTAACACAGTCTTTTCCTGATCATCAATAATATTATCCAAGTCCATTGTAATATCCATATTTTTGCCCCCTTTGATTATTAGTGCTTATAATCAGCCTAGCACAACAAATTACATAATTCAACAAATATTCCATTATTATTCACGCTATTAAAATATAGGATATTAGCTAAATTTAGAAATGAGTAACCAAATATCATCCAGGCCAATCTTAGAAATGAGTTAATTTTACTAGAAATGCATGTATACTATTATAATCTTACCTTCAATTTGTACCATATCAAATGTTATTCCGGGTTTATTAGACTATATAAAGCTATAAATAAAGATATTATCAGTAAACTGTCTCTTGAAGTCAACTATTGCAAAAGGGTTGCCTATCTAAAAAGACAAAGCAACCCTTTTTGTTTCTTCCCTATATAAATTATGCATATACAGCTACTCAGTAAACCATTAATATGGCTTAGGCTTTGAGGGCGATGTTGGAAATTTAATAGTAATATCTTTTGTTTTTTCGTCTATTGTGCCGTCATGTTGCCGTCGCGAGGTCGTCAAGCGGTCGGCAAATGTCACAATTGCGTCACAAAAAACTAAAAAACCTCTGGGGACAAATGAATAGAACCCTAAAAAACGGACAGTGAAACTAAAAGCCTCCTATTGTAGAATAAAACTATGATAGGAGGTTTTGCTATGGCAGGGAAAAAAGGTATGAAACATTATCCTGGGTGGATGAAATACGAAGCATTCCGCA